>CAYPCH010000001.1:0-47995 GCA_964409165.1 uncultured Oscillospiraceae bacterium
TTCTGTTATAACTTCCTTATAGTACTCTTCAAATTTATTAAATATTTGTATACTCATCTTTAATCGGTTAAGATTCGTAATATATTCTTTATAATTATCAATTTGAGAAAGTGTTGAGTCTTCTTTTTCCTCTTTATGTGTTTGACCAATTGGAGATATTGTTTGAGTAACTGATGATTCATAAATATCTTTTATCTCTTTCCATCCACTGTCATACAACTTATATGTTTTGCCAGTTAACCTATCTACTTTCAAATGTGTAGAAGTATCTATATAGAATCTATTTGATAAACCTAAAAATACTAAGCCTACAGTTATAATTATGGCCGCAACTATTATGTAAAACTTATTAAGTTTCAAAACAACTTCACCACCTATCCTTAAATATACACTTTAAATATACACTTTATAAATATCTTTATTTTTAAACATCACGACCACTCCCAGTAAACTAATGTAACATAATTAATAATAAATGTCATACTAAAATGTAAATTTTTATTTGAATTCTTAGCGACACTTTGAGCAACAAAAACCTCAGAGAACAACCGAAAGCATTTCCCCACTCTCCAAAACCGTTGGTTGCGAGTGAGTCAAGGAACCGTCCCCTGACTCACTGACTCAAGGGACATTCCTGTATACTTCCTCCGCCGTATGAAAACCGTCCTTTATGATTGTATCCTCCATATTCTCCTTAGTCACAAGAATAGGTTTATACTTTATAAAAGGTACTTCGTATTTTCCATCATCAACAGTACTGTAAAAAACAATATTATTTCCCCTCGCCATATCCACTGCCAGTTCAGCCGCACCTTCTGCAAGTACTTTAATGGGTTTGTATACTGTAGCAAGCTGGGTTCCCTCAACTATGCGCTGGCATGCCGACAGATCAGCGTCATGACCCACAACATGAACCTCATTTGCCAGCCTGTTTTCAGAAAGAGCCTTTATTGCACCTTCTGCCAAACGGTCATTTGCACCTATAACCCCATCAATCTTTTGACCTTTTTTTATAGCTTTGCTTACAGTATCATATGCTACCTCTTCCCTCCAATCCTGCGACCATACCTCATCTGCCATATATATGCTGCCGCTATTGATACCTTCCTCCAAAGCCTCCTTAAAACCGCTGTTAAACATATAACTGTTGTTATCCTTTCTTGAGCCATTTATAATAATGTAATTACCTTCAGGCACCTTGCTGTATAATACTCCTGCCATAAGCCTTCCGACCTGTTCATTATCAAAGGATATATACGCGTCAACTCCTGCATTACGGATTAATCTGTCATAAGCTATCACCGGAATTCCTTTTTTCTTTGCAACTCTTACGCACTGGGTCAAATCATCCCTGTCATAAGGTATAATAACCAATACATCAATCCCTTCTTCCATAATCTCATTTATCTGGGTTATCTGACGCTCAATATCCTCATTTGCGTTCCTGACTATTACTTGTGCACCAAGCTCTTTTGCTTTTGATATAAAAATATCTCTGTCCTTTTGCCATCGTTCAATTACAAGCCCATCCATAACCAATCCTATTACAAGCTTTTTGTTTACATCTTTATCTTTATTTTTATCTTTGTTTGTATTCTGATCACCTAAATCGCAGGAGCAAACAAACGACATAAGAGTAAATCCTGCAATTATGCAAAGTAATCTTTTAAAGCTTTCCCCCACAATACGAACCCCCTTTTATCTATTTTTTGTTGCATAACAGGTCGGAGATATTCCTGTATTCTTCTTGAACAATCTGCTGAAATAATTTGGATCTCCATATCCTACACTGTAGCATATCTCTTTTATAGTCATATTGGTAGAATTCATCAACTGTTTGCTGCGCTCAATACGTATAAAGGTTAAATACTCAATAAAATTATAGCCCGTCTGCTCCTTGAATAACCTGCTGAAATACTGCGGGCTAATGTTTAAGATTCTTGACAGCTCTTCTAATGCAATTTCCTTGTAAAAGTTTTCTTTTATGTACTCTTTTGCTCTTTCAACAATATAATTGCCTTTTTCCGATTTTACGGTTTGAATCTTCTTTGTAATGTATCTGATGCGATTTACACACCATATGGTCAATTCCCCTGCATTGTCGACAAAAAGCATTTCCTTGATATAATCATCATAATTAAGATAAGTATCTTCACAAACACCTGCTTCTATAGCTTTCCTATGAACTATAACCATATACTCGACTAAAATGTTCTTCCTCTTATCAAAATCAAGTTCACAATTACCATTTATTTTATCCGTAATCTGATAAAAAATAGCAGTAGCACCGTCTTCATCTCCAAGATTGATTTTGCCGATAAGGTTGTCTATTTCTGCAATTTCCCTGAAGTGTGCCGATTGTTCACAGCAAACATCCATAATGTGCAAGACGCTTTCTCCTCTATTTTGCCTCAGTGCTTTAACTGCCTCCTCATAAGAATATATGATTTCCTGGTTATTCTTATATCCTCCTATTCCTATAAAACACTCTGCCTTAATTCTCTCTTGCACACCTTCAAGTATTTCTTCCGATAATTCTATGGTCTGCAATCTGAATTCATACTCGTCTTTTATCTGACCACATGAAACATAAACAATAACTCTATTTACAAGAACGGGACCCACAACGCACCTGCACTTAAATTTAAAAACATCTCTTATATAAGGATAATTTTCCTGCCATATTATATTTGACGCTATTTTGCCGGACAATCCGGTTGACTTGTCACCTTCACCGAATTGCAAAATCATTATATAGCCACCTGAGCAACTCACATCAAGAATATCGCTGTATTTGACCAGCTCCTCATTAAACTCGGTATTCAGAAGTATTGAATAGATAAAACCATGCTCCAAATATGGAAGTGCTTTATCCAGTTTTTCCATGTTTTCCAACTCTTTTTTCTTTTTATTCTCCTCTTCAAATATCTGAGTTGCCATTTTCATTATGGTATTGACCAGAATGGTTTTATTTATGGGTTTTATTATGTAATGCTCCACACCAAGTTCCATGGCCTGTTTTGCAAACTCAAACTGCTCATAAGCTGAAATAATTGCATATTTAATGTCAGGTTGACATCGCCTTATTTCGGAAATTGCATCTATACCGTTGATGCCCGGCATCCTGATATCCATAAGTATAATGTCGGGTTGGTGCTCCCGAGCCTTTTCTATAGCTTCCCTGCCACTTCTGGCATATGCAGTAATTCTCACATCCTTAATGCTCTTTTTTACAATATGTGTTATGGCATCAATTACAATTTGTTCATCATCTACAATCATAAGCTTGTACATACTCATCCTCCTTAATTTCCGGAATTCTGACAACTACTCTTGTACCTTCACATCTTACGCTTGTAATACTAATAACATCTTCATATTTAAAATAAAGCCTTAATCGCTGTATAACATTACTGATACCAATACCGGTAGTATGGCCTTTTATAGGCTTCTCAATTGTAAATCTCTCTCTTGAAGCCTTTCTTAGGATTTCGCCAATTGTTTCATCTTCCATTCCTACACCATTATCTGCAATTGCAATAATAACATGATTATTCTCTTTATATACATGAACTGAAATATTTCCGCCTTCCTCTTTTTCTCCTATACCATGAATACAGGAATTTTCAATAACAGGCTGTAAAATAAGCGGAGGCATTATATATTTCAGGAGTGCCTCATCTTCTATCTGTTCGCTGAAAGTTATCATGTCACCAAATCTGACCTTCATCAGATCAATATATGCCCGTATGTTGTTTATTTCATCCTTCAATGTTACCTCTGTATCCGGTCGCCTTACATTATAGCGAAATACAGCCGCTAAATTCTCTAAAAAATAGGATGTTTTGTCGGCATCCTCAATCATAGCCAATTGAACACCGGCATTCAGTGTGTTAAATAAAAAATGAGGGTTGATTTGGGATTGCAGGGATTGAAGCTCAGCATTATTAAGAAGTGTCTGCATTTTTAGATTCTGCATCTCCTTTTCCATCAGCTTTGATTCAATTTCAGCTTTACTTTGCAGTGCTTCTATATAACTGCGCACACTTGTTTTCATTTTATTAAATGCCTTTACCAGCACTTTAATTTCATCTTCACTTGTTGCTATAACCTCATCAGAATCAAAGTTGCCCTTTGAAATTTCCTCAGCGGCAAAAGAAAGCCTTACTATCGGATCTGTCATCTTATAAGTAGTATAAAGAATAATGATGAAAGATAGAACAAGTATATCAATTATCATTATAAGATTTGCTTTCTCCGAAACCATATTGTTTTTAGATAAAGTAATGTAGTATTCCGTATTACTTTTAAGAAACTGTAGATTCAGACCCTGCATTTCTTCCATTACGTACTTTCCGGCAGTATGAACATTGTTGTATTTTTCGCGGATGGTATTTGCATCCCTTGCATATTTGGCACTTATTGCTTCCTCTGCATTTTCATTAAATTTAGAAATCAGATTGTCCAACCTTGCTATATTATAGTTACCGGCAAACTTTGTATTCTGCAGTTTATCCATATTTTCATTCAGCAGGTCTATATTCCTCTGATATCTGTTTTTACTATTTGAATCCTTGGTTTGGATAAATAACGTAAGATTTTTTTCAGCATCTGCTAAATTTGCTTGCATGTCTTCTAAAAGGATAATGCTTTTAAACATTAAATCAATTTTTTTAAAAAAGTAACTTGAATTCAGTGATAAATATATGCTTACAAGACTTATAAGCACAATAGGCATAAGAAAATAGAAAAGCATTTTTTTTCTGATTGTGTTCAAAGAAAACTTTCTTTTCCTGTTCATAGTATCCTCCGCTTATTTTTTTATCTCTTTTGTATCTTTTCTTATCAGCTTAAACGGTATTTCTACATAATCACTGCTCATATTGCTACCTGATAGGGTTTCAATACACTTCTGACTCATTGTCACGGGATTCATATCAAAGGTTGCTGAAATTACCTCCAAATCAATATATTTCATTATCTCTTCCGAGACACCAACTCCTATTATCTTGATATCTCCAACCCTATTCAGGTCAATAATTACCTGTGCTGCTCCAAAAGCATCCTTCTCGCTTGTGCATACAATAACATCTATATCAGGATTTTCCCTAATGATATCATACGCAACATCCTCTGAACTGAACAAGTCAGTACTTGTCCTGGCTATTGACTTAAGACTTACTCCAGGGTACATGTCAGTAATGGATTTAAATCCTTCTATAATTAGACTCCCCGTCACATCTTTTTCATCTTCAGATATACTCTGCACCATCAGAGCAATTTCTCCATTTATCTCAGACATTTCAACAATGGCACATCTTGCCGCCGCTTTTCCAAAATCATACGCATTATACCCTACAAAATACGCTCTGTCCGTTCCCCGTGCATCAGTATAGACAAATCCAACATCAATCCCTTTTTCTATAGCCTTTTTTATTGCATCTATATAATCGGACTCATATATGCCCTGTGCAATGATTCCGTCCACACCGGCGGCAACTGCCGTATTTATTTTGTCTACCGCTTGGTTTATAGTTTCTACATTTGAAAAATCAACAAGAAATTGATTCTGTTCTGCCTTTCGGTATATGCCTTCTTTAAATTTATTCAAGAAATCATCCGACGTGTGATACATAACCACCAATATGTACTTTTGATATTCTTTGCTTGACTCATTTGAATTTATATTTTTATCGAAGTTTTCATCATTGCATATTGAATATGTAATAGATACAAAAAACGCAACTGCTAAAACTAAAAACAAAAAGGCTATCAATCCACGTAAAAACACATTAAAGCTTTTACTTTCCCTTATCTTTTCAAACAAGCTTTTACTGTTCTCGCCCATTATGTCCCCCTTAAATACAAAATAAATCAGATACCTTTTACATATTTTATATTCAACACAATAAAATGTCTACAAATGTTCTTCCTTTGTTTACAATATTTTATATTATATCATAAAATAAAAAAACAAAGGAACAATAAAGTACCCTTTGTTTTTTATTTGGGTCATTTCCTGAAAGGAAATCCGGCAAAAAGCTTTGAGGCTCGTTGTCCCTAAGCTTTTAATTTCACCATTCTTAATTTATAATCTTCATAATCCTGCTATGTCAGTTCACCTTTGCTTTGACTTTGTGTGAACGTCAAACGCCACTGCTAAAAGTAATACCACACCTTGAATAATAGACTGCACAAATGTACTTATTCCACTAATGGACATTCCGTTCTTCATTATTCCCATAATAAATCCGCCTATTATAGTACCTATAACGGTTCCTACACCTCCTGTTGCAGAGGCTCCACCTATAAAGCAGGCCGCAATTGCATCCAGTTCAAGTCCGTCTCCCGCTGTAGGCGACGAAGAACTCAGCCTTCCTGCAAATATAATACCGGCAACCGCTGCCAATAATCCCATATTGGCATACACCCAAAAAAGTACTTTTTTTGTATTTATGCCAGATAATTCAGCGGCTTTCGCATTACCTCCCAGTGCATAAATATGCCTTCCTGCAACAGTTTTATTTGTTATAAATGAATAGAAAACAATCAGAAAAACCAACAAAATAACAACATACGGCAACCCATTAGCCAATGCGAGCCATACTGAAAAAAGATTTATAAGACTGGCTATAATAATTAATTTAAATATAAATATTTCATTTGGGTTCACATCAAAACCTTGTTCCATTTTTACCTTTCTATTTACAACTTCCCATAACATATATGCAATTGAGCAAATTACACCAATAATAACCGTCGTAACATGCAATCCGTCTCCAGAACCAAAATAGTCCGGAATAACTCCCAATGCAATGGTACCATACAATTGAGGTAATTGAACTGTCTGACCATCCAGTATAAGATTATTGATACCCCGAAAAATAAGCATCCCGGATAAGGTTGCTATAAAAGACGGAACACCTATATAAGCAATCCAAAACCCATTCCACATTCCGGCTAACAGACCTATAAGGAGTGCAAAAAATATGGAAAGTACCACAGGAATCTGCAATGTTACACTAAAGTATGCCGAAACTGCACTGACAAATGCCAAAATAGACCCCACTGAAAGATCTACATTGCCTCCTGTCAGGATGCACAGAATCATACCAACAGCAAGTATTAAAACATAGCTGTTTTGCAGAATCACCCTAAAGACGTTAATTGGCTGTAACAGTACCCCTTTAGTCAACATCTGGAATGCTACCATAATAATCATTAGTGCAATAAGCATTGCATACTGTCTAATGTTATGTTTTATAATATCTGTTACTTTCTCCATGTCATCACTCTCTCCATTAATACACATTTATATTTATACTAAAAATATTATGAAATACATTGAATCTGATAAACTTTTAAAGCTATACTCCAATTATTTATTATTAACTTAACTTTCCCGCTTATAGTATTTTGAGGCTCTGGTTGCTCACAAGTTAAGAGCAAAAAGTTTACTTTTTGACCGCGGTGAGCAATGCTACGTTAGTGGCAAAGAGCCCATAAATACTGTGGGAAAGTTGTGTTGTTAACATTCAACTACAGTGATTTATTATCAAGAATGCACTTCATAATACTTTCCTGACATGCCTCTTCTTTTTTCATCTCTCCGACAAATCTGCCTTCATTCATTATGTATATCCTATCGCAAATCCCAAGAATTTCAGGTAAATCTGAGGATATAACAACTGTGCATTTTCCCTGTTCTGCCAATTGATTGATGATTGTATAGATTTCGTACTTTGCTCCAACGTCAATTCCACGTGTAGGCTCATCCAGAAACAACACATCAGGTTCTGAAAAAATCCATTTGCTTAAAACTACTTTTTGCTGATTGCCACCGGATAAATTACCTGTTTTCTGAAAAATTCCCGATGATTTTATATTCAGCTTTGTCCTGTATTCCTCAGCTATATGTACTTCCATGTTTTCGTCCAGTATATTTTCTTTACTGATCTTGTCAAGCCTTGCCAATGTTATATTTCTTCGAATGTCATCAATCAGGATCAATCCAGCGTTTTTTCTGTCTTCTGTGACATAAGCCAGTCCTTGCTCAATAGCCTCACCTACATTGCGCGGTTTTATTTCCATATCATCTTTTATGATTTTACCGCTTATCTTCTTGCCGTAGGCTTTACCAAAAATACTCATAAAAAGTTCAGTTCTGCCAGCTCCCATTAATCCCGCAATTCCGACCACTTCACCCTTTTTTATATAGAAATTTACATTCTTAATCCGCATCCTATCCTCTTCTAACGGATCATACACTACCCAATCCTTTACCTCGAAACCAATATCACCAACATTTGATGTTCTCGGCGGAAAACGGTTAACCAGTTCTCTTCCAACCATCCCCTTGATAATACGGTTTTCTGAAATATCGTCTTCACCTTTTGTCAGAGTTTCAATTACTGCACCATCCCTTATAACTGTAATATGATCCGCTATTCTGGTAACTTCATGCAATTTATGAGATATAATGATACATGTAAGACCTTGGCAACTGTTAAGTTCCATTAAAAGGTTCAATAAATTGTCTGAATCTTCTTGATTTAATGCTGCAGTAGGTTCGTCAAGAATAAGAAGTTTAACCTCTTTCGCAAGAGCTTTAGCTATCTCAACAAGTTGTTGCTTTCCTACACCAATGTCTTTTATGAGCTTGTTGTAATTTTCTTTTAATCCTACTCTCTGCATCAAATTTTTTGCTTCCTGATTTGTAACATCCCAATTTATTATTCCATTCTTTGCCCTTTCATTCCCAAGGTATATGTTTTCTGCTATAGTCATATAGGGATTTAAAGCTAATTCCTGATGTATAATAGCTATACCCACATTTTCACTTTCACGGATATCTTTGAATTCGCACTTTTCTCCGTTAAAGTACATGTCACCTGAATATGTTCTGTATGGATAGATGCCGCTTAAGACATTCATAAGTGTTGATTTGCCTGCTCCGTTTTCACCAACAAGAGCGTGTATTTCCCCTTGCTTTACTTTCAAGTTTACATTGTCAAGAGCTTTCACTCCCGGAAATGTTTTTGTTATATTTATCATTTCAAGAATATATTCCGAATTATACTCCAACATATCTATACTCCTAAATTGAACCATAATAAAGATTTTTTATTGCATTTAAATTTTGCAATGTAATAATTTCAAGATATATAATATAAGATAAAACGAAATTGAAGTGCGATGTAAAATCTTTATTGCATTCAATATGGTTATTTTTTTAATACTGCTCAATATTATGACGAGGACTTAAAGTCCTCATCATAATACAGTAAGATTTTTTACCTCAACTGTTCCTCCGTATAATACCCTGAATCAATTAACAGCTCCTTATAGTTGTTTGCGTCAGCAAAAACAGGATCACACAAAAAGGATGGAACAACTTTCACACCGTTATCGTAAGTTTTTGTGTCATTAACCGGCGCTTCCTGATTCTTCAATATTGCATCAACCATATCAACTACTTTTGAGGCCAATGTTCTGGTGTCTTTAAATACAGACATGGATTGTTCTCCTGCAATCAACATTTTTACATTTGTAGTATCACAGTCCTGACCTGTAAGAATCGGGAAAGGTTTACTTGTCGAACCGTATCCTGCTGCCTTTAATGAAGCGACAATTCCCTGTGCAAGACTATCATTTGGAGAAAGAACTACATCAACATTTTCTTTGGAATATTGTGCTGTAAGAAGATCATCCATTCTAGCCTGTGCACCTTCGGATTTCCATCCTGGTATAGCGATTTTGTCCATTTCTACCTGCCTGGACTTGATTTTAAGAACGCCATTATCTATGTATGGTTTTAACGTATCCATAGCTCCGTTGTTAAAGAAATAAGCATTATTGTCGTCAGGAGAGCCACCGAAAACCTCCATGTTAAATGGACCTTTTTCTCCCTGATCAAGTTTTAATTTATTAATTATGTATTCTCCCTGAATTACTCCGACTTTGTAATTATCAAAGGTAGCATAAAAGTCAACATTAGCTGTTCCTTTTATTAAACGGTCGTAAGCAATTACTTTTATGTTGTCCTTTGCTGCCGATTCTAAAACACCACTAAGCGATTCACCATCAATGGATGCAATTACTAAAACTTGACACTTTTTTGTAATCATGTTTTCAACCTGTGAAACCTGCTTTTCAATTGAGTCCTCAGCATACTGAAGGTCTACACTGTAACCTGCTTCTTCCAATAACCTTTTCATGTTAGCTCCGTCCTGATTCCAACGCTGCAATGACTTTGTCGGCATAGCAACACCGATCAATGCTTTTCCTGAAGTCCCTCCTGAAGTTTGTTCATTCGCACAGCCTGTTGAAAATACGACTACCGATAATAGCATCACTGCTACTAAAAATATTGACAAATACTTTTTCATTAAAAAGCCCCCCTAAAAATGTTTTCAGCATTTTTCTATCTTAATGCCGTACATTAACAATAATAAAAGATAGCCTTATTTTTTTCGCTGGACAAAATTAGTAACTTCTGTTCATTTTTGCTTTATTTTTGAGAAGATATTTAGACTAGCATATATTTAAAGATAAAAATAGACTCTGTCCCTAAATGGCCATATCAAAATTGAGTACCCATCGAGGGTACTCAATTTTGCCTCTTTCATTTCACTCCAAGAGGCCATATCAAAAAAGACAGCCTTGTACTAGAGACTGTCTCTTGACTAATACTAATAAAAAATTCCAATTCTCTATCAGATTTTACTCTACCTTATAATGTTTTAGATATCGTTTTTACATCTAATAATCAGATACTTCCGCATACATTGCTAAAACTATGTTTAAATTACCATTTCTGCACCTTAGTGCGTCAATAAACTCTTTCTCTTTAGTGATGCTCTTCATACTAACGATATAGACAAGTTCAAACAAAGTTCCCAGGTCTGTAGTCTTGACCTTTTTTAATTCAAAACTGGTTGTATAAGTGTCCAAAACATCATCAAATACTCCTTCGTAATCCAGATCTTCCGGTATTACAATCTTTAAAATCTTGTTTTTAATTTTTCTTGTGCCGAAATTTATTTTGCTTAATACAAACATAAAAAGGCAAAGAATTATAGTAAACAAAACCGAATAAGCATACAGTTTTATCCCACAGGCTAGACCTGCAGCCATTGTAAAAAATACATAAGCAATATCTTTAGGGTCTCCAGGTGCACTTCTGAACCGTATAATCGAAAATGCGCCTGCAAGACTGAATGCTCTTGCAACATTACTTCCGATTAAAAGAATTATTATTGCAATTATGGAAGGTATCATTATTAATGTTAATGTAAAGTTCTGGGAATACTGTCCTTTTGTATGTGTCTTGACATAAGTAAAACTAATTAGTATACCCAGCAACAATGAAACTGCCATTGTCACAACTGCAATAATTAATGATATTGTTGAGTCAACTGAGGTATTAAAAATTGCGTCCACTGGCTTTCTTCCCCTTCCATTTTATTTTTCCTTATCATTGATTTATACTCTGTACCATACTTTGAAAAACTGGTTTTAAAAAGTTTATATTCGCTCAACATTTTAGAAACCCAAAGAGGTATGGTTTTCTCTGCCTTGACCTCCATAAGCCATACATCATCATTTAAAAGCTTTTCTCCATGATCACCTACCTCAAGTCTTAACTGTTCTCTTCTTGTCCTTATATTAGTATCAAAAGTTATCCTGAGGTCTCTGTTATTTATTCCAAAATAAGCTTTTCTGTCATAGGCTATATAAATCTTAGGTTCAAGTCTATAAAGCTTTAAAAAATATTCAATTTCATTCACAACCTGTGGATTCATATATTTCTTTATAAGAGGTCTTCTTCCGGTTGACGCAAAATCATAAGCTTCATCCAATACAAGTTTGGTCCTTCTTTTGTTAACAAGTCCATTTACTTTTTTCTTTATTTCGAGGTATACCTTGTCTTCTAATGATGGTATGCCATATCCACGTAATCTAAGCTTTGCCTTATATTTGGGTTTCGATATGGAGTGCCTTATCAACTCGTTGTTCAATGTATCATAATATATATTACTAATCGTATAGAAAGGATGCTTTTTATTGTATTCGTCAAGCTCCATGTATTCACTTAGTACAATTTGAACTTTTTCATATGTTTCTGTTGACATCATGAACTTTTTTTCGTATCTGTTAAAAACTTCAATAGCCATATTTTTTCCTCCTTCCACAAATTATATAATAAATAAAATTAGGCTCTCTTTCACTTACAGGCGACCAACATTTAAAAGTAAGTCTTTTATCCTGCAAAAGAATTATATATCTCTGAGCTTTCTCTATATTTTTCTGATTTTAAGGAATTATATCAACATAGTATATTCACAAAGACGTATTATCTGCAACAATTACGACAAAAAAATTTCTTTCTTTCTAAAAGCTAACATAATACTACTAAACAAGTAATGTTAAACACTAATATAGTAATTATTACTAATTATTATATTAAACTTAGTTAGTCATTTGTCAAGATATTATTTCCTGAATATTAACCATCTCATCTCTCTTTCTTTCATTTACTTTATTTTATTTCTCTTTTCTCAATGGCAAGCATAAATACAAAACGTATATTATATATATATTCGAAAACTTTTTTTTTTTAAGATGGTCGAATTAAACTTTTTTCATAATTATTTAATTATTAATAATCAGCAGTTTCTGCATTCATTGATAATACAATGTTTAAGTTCCCATTCTTTTCACGGAGTTTATCTACAAATTCTTTTTCGCTTTTGTCGTTCTTCATTGTTACTACATAAACCAGCTCAAATAAAGTTCCCAAATCAGTAGTCTTAACTTTATTTAGTTGAAAATTTGTTGTGTAGGCTTCTATAATTCCATCAAAAACACCTTGATAATCCAGATCTTCAGGAATTACTATCTTCAGCAATCTATTCGGATTGGCTCTGGCACCATAATTAATCTTGCACAGTATAAACATAAACAAACAAAGCATAACAGTAAACAAAACTGAATATCCCAATAACTGTACTCCACAGGCAAGACCTGCTGCCATTGTAAAGAATACGTAAGCAATATCTTTCGGATCACCAGGGGCACTTCTGAAACGGATGATTGAAAATGCTCCTGCAAGACTGAATGCTCTTGCAACATTGCTACCAACCAACAAAATTATAATAGCAATAATGCATGGTATCATTATCAACGTTAAAGAAAAGTTCTGTGAATACCTTCCCCTTGAATGAGTCTTCATATAAGTAATGCTTATAAGCAAACCTAACGCAAATGCAGTCATAACAGTTAACAATGTACTAGGAACACTTAATTGTGTTTCCAAAGATGTATTTACTACTTCTAACACTTCTTCTGACACCTTCTATTTCTCCTCTCTTAATAACACAATAATAATTTTTCTCTTTTAAGATATGTTTCCTTATGTCTTAATCAATATCAACATTTTAAATAACTAAAAAGATGTAGATATTTTCTGCGCTTTGTAGAATAAACCATTATTACCATTTTTACACCCCCTTCAAAAAGTGCAATGCTTTTTATATATACTACACAGGTATATTTTAACACTATTTTAACGATAAGTTAACTATATTTTATAATTATTTTAACAATACAACACAAATTTACTACAGAATTATAATTCTATCTCTTATTTACGCAACAAACACATTAATATTCGTATCGAATAATATTTTATGTCGGAAATCCAAAAATTTTCTTTCAAAATGAAAAAATAATAATTCTTGACATATTGTATATCTCATAAGTAAAATGAACAGAGAAAGCTAAAACTAATGAAAAAATAAAGGAGTTGCTATGTTGTCCGATATTTTAAAATTTCTAAAAAGGTATAACTTTTTTATATTGATATCTATTGGTGTAGTATTAAGGATTTTATGGATATTTATTATGCCTACCTATCCAGAAACAGATTTTATGTGGTATCATGTCAAGGGTATGGAACTTGCCGAGGGTAAAGGTTTTCTTAACGGTATCTACCCTTATTACACTGGTCAACCAGGGCATCCCACTGCCTTCAGACCTATCGGTTATCCTGGAACTCTGGCTGTATTATACTTTGTTTTCGGCTCTGATCTTATTGTAGGAAAACTTTTTAATGTAGCTTTGTCAACATTAATCATGTTTTTGACTTATAAGCTTGCTAAGCAATTCTTTGGAAACAAAATAGCATTTTTCTCTTTGTTGATTTTTGCACTGTCTCCCCTTGCAATTGCTTATAACAGCATACACTGCTCAGAAATACTTTTTTCAGCTTTGCTTATGCTGTCTGTTTATTTGTTCTTTAACAAAAACAATCCTGTTATAATTGGAATAATAATAGGTTATCTAACGCTTGTAAGACCTATAGGTATGTTTATTCCCGTTATTTTTGCATTTTTTATGTTTATTAAAAAAGATTTAAAAATGAAACAGAAAATAATGTATGTTCTATCCTTTGCTATAGCAGTGGCTATTGTTATAGCACCTTGGCTTACAAGAAACTATATGGCTTTGGGCGAACCTGTTTTCTCAACTAATGGAGGTTATGTTTTTTATGTAAACAACAACGACTATGCAACTGGTTCATGGAGTGACCCTTTCAAGTATCCCGACAGCCCTATGCTTAAATATAAAAATGAAAACGGTTTTGATGAAATGGCAATCCACAAGGAAGGTAAAAAGCTTGCTGCTGAATGGATAAAAACACACCCTGCAAAATTCATCAAATTAGCATTTAAGCGTATTGCAAACTCATATCTACTTAGCTTTAACATATACGATACAAATGACATCAAATGGGCTTTTACAACAGATATCAACACATGGCACCAGCTTACCTCAAAAGCTGTAAAACTGGAAGTTCTTTTATATATACCATTTTATATTATACTTTTTACATTTATTATTTATGCACTTATAAGGTTTACAAAGAACAGAAAAACGGATTTTACGACTTTTATCTTATTAATCTTTATGTATTTTAATGCGATGATGTTTGTTCTTGAAGGAAATCCAAGATATGTTTTTCCACTTCATCCTTTATATACTATCGGCGTAGCCTTTTTATTGTATAAAGTCATAAAAAAGCTATTTTCACGATTACAGAAAATTTAATAATTATGTTGTATATTATCGCAAAATATATACATTGATTCATATGATGCAAAAAATTCAACTTTAATGTAGAGTCATTTTCGTTGCATTGGAAATTTATATAATGTATAATTTTGTTTGTCTTTAAAATTTGATATTTTAAAAAGTATGTTAAAATATATACGAAAGGAAAGATATAATAAATGAAGTTAGGAATTGTAGGCCTGCCTAATGTAGGTAAAAGTACTCTTTTTAATGCTATAACCAAAGCGGGAGCTGAATCCGCAAATTATCCTTTTTGCACAATAGAGCCCAATGTAGGAATAGTTACCGTTCCCGATGAAAGACTTGAAAAACTTGCAGAAATGTACAGACCTGAAAAAGTGACTTACACAGCTATTGAGTTTGTGGATATTGCCGGACTTGTAAAAGGGGCAAGTAAAGGCGAAGGACTCGGTAACAAGTTTCTTTCACATATACGTGAAGTTGATGCGATTGTTCATGTTGTGAGATGTTTTGAGGACAGTAATATAGTCCATGTCGAAGGCGCTGTAGGTCCTGTCCGGGATGTTGAAACTATTGAAATGGAGCTTATCCTTGCAGATATGGATGCAATGGAGAAAAGAATTGATAAAACACGTAAAATGTTGAAATCTGGTGATAAAAAATTTCAGTTCGAACTGGACATTTATGAAAGTATTATGAAAACCCTTGAAGCAGGAAAACCTGCTAGAGCAATGAAATTTGACTCTGAAGAGGAAAAACTGGTAGATCAACTCTTTCTTCTTACATCAAAGCCTGTGATTTATGCCGCAAATGTTTCAGAGGACGACATTGCTTCAACCACGCCGAATGCTCTATTAAAAGAGCTTACAGACTATGCAGAAACTGAAGGGTCAGAAGTAATGATTATCTGTGCAAAGATCGAAGAGGAAATCGCGCAGCTTGATGATACGGAAAAAGAAGAGTTTTTAAAGGAGCTGGGACTTTCCGAATCAGGATTGGACAGGCTGATTAAAGCCAGTTATAAGCTTTTAGGTCTGATCAGTTTCCTTACTGCTGGTTCTCCAGAAGTAAGAGCTTGGACAATTGTGAAAGGTACAAAAGCACCACAGGCAGCCGGTAAAATCCATACCGATTTCGAAAGAGGTTTTATACGTGCCGAAGTTGTTGCGTATAAGGATCTGATGGAGTGTGGTTTATTCAACACCGCCAAGGAAAAAGGCTTGGTACGTTCGGAAGGAAAGGAATATATCATGCAGGACGGAGATGTGACTCTTTTCAGGTTTAATGTCTAATAAATATTAATAAAAAGCTCGGGGACTCGAAGTCCCTGAGTTTATATTTTTCGGTCTCTTGGAGTGAAATTAAAGAGACAAAATTGAGTACCCTTGAGGGGTATGAAGTTTTATTTCTTTTCATTTTTTTTTGCTTTAGCACTATTTTTACTTTTCTCCCCTTTTCTACCTCTAGATTCTGTGTCCTCTTTAGCTTCTATCTTCTTTTCAGCTTTTATCTCCTCTTCAGCTTCTGTGTTTTCTTTAACTTCTGTATTCTCTACAGCTTCTGTCATAATCTCAGTTTCCTCTTCATCGTCTGCTGTAATTTTGCTCTCCTCCAGCTTTTTGATTTCAAGGTCGGTTAATATTGCTTCTAAATCCAGTATTGAAATAAGTTTCTCATCTTTTTTCCCTACACTTTTAAGATATGCATTATCAACTTTTTGTATCAATTTTGGAGTCGTTTCTATACTTTCAGATTCTAGCTTATATATTTCAAAAACATCATTTACTAAAAAACCTACCTGCTTGGTGTCAATTTCCGTAATAATTATTTTTGCTTTCTTAGTTATTTCCATTTCACCAAGTTCAAATCTTTTATTAAGATTTACGACAGGCACTACAGAACCTCTTATATTTATAACTCCATCGATGAACTTAGGCATTTGGGGCATTTTAGTTAATTTCTCAAACTTTATTATTTCCCTGACTTGAGAGGTATCAACTCCGCAGGTTTCATCATTTAGCCCAAAAACCACAATCTGTATTCCGTCCATTAGATATTACCTCCTTAATTAATAGCCTTAATATCTTATCGTCAAAATATCTTGTTTTATTGACTATAAAGTTTAGTATTCTAAAAAATCTTATACTTTTTAAAATACTTTTACATGCATACTTGGTGCTTTCTAATAAAACACGATTTTATATTAATCATAAAAATGAATCTGCATTGAGAAAATTAATTTTTTATCTCCTATGCTTTCAGTTAAATTATAAGTCTCTGGTACTAGTAATATGATTTTAATTTAAGCCATTATATCCATTAACATAATCTACAATTAAATGTATAATTAAAGTAAGAACAAATAAAGCATATGCGAGGATATGGTGAATATTTATGAAAGATTTGAAAAACTGTGAAAGATGCGGAAAACTATATGAAACACATGGATTCAATCTAATATGTTCATCTTGCTATGAACTTGACGAAATGGATTTCAAAAAAATAAAGGAATACCTGCATACTAATCCCTGTGCTAAAATATACGAGGTAGTTAACGCTCTGGATATGTCTGTTAAGAAAATCAAACGTTATCTTAGGGAAAGCAGACTTGAAATTCTTGAAAAGAACAACAGGTTCCTGTTTTGTGAAATGTGCTCAAAACCCATTCAATCCGGCAAATACTGTGATGAATGTTATAAAGCATTTCACCATGAATACAAGGTTATTTACACAGGCATTAGACAGTCAAACCAATTCAATAGGTATAAGTCTCTCGGCAACTCTAATAAAGCAGTTTCCATCTGACAAAGTCTTCATCTGAAAATAGGAATAGTGAAAATACAACCTATATTTTTATTTCATCAATTCCCTCCAAGTATGGTTTGTCATCCTTATAAGTCAACCTGATATAGTTCTTGTCTCCATACCGTTTTCTTGTTTCATCATTTGCTTTTATATTTATATCAACACTATTCTTTACATTTATATCAAGCCTGTCAAAAATATCCTCTTGCAATCTTTTTGTAATTTTGTCAATATGATCAACAATTATATGCCTTGAATTAGTCTTGCATATTACAGGTATTCTTCCGTTTCTTGTGAGTTCAAGTACCTCAACATGAAGTGTCACCAACTCATTGTCATCCGCTACAGAAAAAACTATATCTCTTTCATAAACAACCTTTTTATCCAATTGACTCACCTCAATTTTATCCAATTGACTCACCTCAATATATTTAGTCGTATATTTTTTTATATACAGCATAATAATTGTTTACTCTCCTGACATATGTATCAGTTTCCTCATACGGAATTTTGTCCAATCTTTCTCCGGTACTGCTCAAATCTTTATCTTCAAGCCACAACTTTACACGTCCTATTCCGGCGTTGTAGGATGCTAAGGCTAGGTTTATCCTATCGTTATAATTATAATCCTCGAATTCTTCTATAAGATTTTTTAAGTACCAGCAGCCAATTCTTATATTTGTCTCCGGATCGTATAAGTTTTCAACTCTAAAATCCTGTAACCCCATTTTTTCTGCTGCCCATACCCCTGTACTATCGGTAATCTGCATCAGTCCTCGCGCATTACTGCGGGATGTCGCATCAGACTCAAAACCGCTTTCTGCTTTTATAACTGAAAAAACCAGATATGGGTCATCTAAGCCGCTTAACGATGAATACTTTACAACATAATCTTTATACTTTAATGGATAAATCATTTTTATAACACTATTAACAGTCAAAACAATAAGCAAAGCTGAGAGCATAAGGAAAAAAACTGATTTAATTTTTATTCTCCACACTTTAATCAAAAATAAACACACCCTAAACCATATCCCAGCAGAATCTGTAATCAAAGTAGCAAGTTCCCCTACAACAAACAGATGAACTATATTTAATATCCATCAATAATTCTTATTATCATTATACTGATTTACTCAACTTCCCCACAGTATTTATGGTCTCTTTGCCACTAACGTAGCATTGCTCACCGCAGTCAAAAAGTAAACTTTTTGCCCTTAACTTGTGAGCAACCAGAGCCTCAAAATACTATAAGCGGGAAAGTTAAGTGATTTACTTAAAAGAACTTCCTTACGTCACTTTCAATATCACTGTACGATCCGTTATTATAAATAACAACATCTGCAAGCTTTAAATATTCCTCAGCGCTTAACTGAACCTGGATTCTCTTTTTAACATCCTCATACGGCAAGGAATTTCTCTCCATAACTCTTTTTATCCTTATATCTGTATCCGCATGCACCACCCAAACCTCATCTACTATATCCAGAAATCCGTGTTCTATAGGAATAGGTGCATCAATAACTATAGTATTACTGTTGTCGTATTTTTTTATTAGTTCAATAATTTTATCTGCAACATATTTATGCGTAATATCATTTAATTCCTGAAGTTTTATTTTGTCTTCGAAAACAATACCCGATAGCTTTGTCCTGTCAAGTTCGCCGTTGCTATCCAGTACCTTGCTTCCGAATTGATTCACTATTTTATTGAATGCGGGTTCTCCTCGTTTTACAATATCCCTTGCCAGACGATCCGCATCTATAACCTTTGCACCAAGTTTTGAAAGAATACTAGAAACCGTACTCTTGCCGCTTCCTATTCCTCCCGTAACCCCAATTATCTTCAATTTCCATACATCCTTTTATCATTATACAAACTATTGCACTGCTGTTTCTACTATATGCTCTATTATATGTTTCTACTACTGTTTTTACTTTGTTTGATACCAGCTATTACCTGTTTTTACATCCACAATCAAAGGAACACTAAGTTTTGCAGCATTTTCCATACTCTCTTTTAAGAGTCTCTCAACTTCATCCTTTTCATCCTTGTAGCCTTCTATTATCAATTCGTCGTGAACCTGTAATATCAGTCTTGATTTGAGCTTTCTCTTTTTCAGTTCACCATGAACCTTAACCATGGCAATTTTTATTATATCCGCAGCACTTCCCTGAATTGGTGTGTTCATTGCTATTCTTTCACCAAAGGATCTTATATTGAAATTTCCCGATTTAATTTCGGGTAAATACCTTCTTCTTCCAAAGAGTGTTGATACAAAACCATATTTCTTGCCCTCGGTTACAGTATCATGCATGTACTTTTTTACATCAGGATATTTATCCAGATATTCATCTATATACTTTCTCGCATCTTTTCTTGCTATTCCAAGGTCGCGTGAAAGACTAAAATCTCCTATTCCGTAAACTATACCGAAATTGACAGCTTTAGCCCTTGTTCTCATCAAGGGAGTAACTTCTTCCTTCGGTATACCAAATACCTTTGATGCTGTGGATGTATGTATGTCTTCATTATCTTTAAATGCTTCAATCATATTTTTGTCACCGGTTATATGTGCAAGCACCCTGAGTTCAATTTGTGAATAATCTGCGTCAAGAAGAATGAAATCTTCACTTGAAGGTATAAAGACCTTTCTTATCTTTCTTCCCATCTCAAGCTTTATAGGAATATTCTGAAGATTGGGCTCCGTACTACTAATTCGCCCTGTTACCGTTACTGTCTGGTTGAAGCTTGAGTGAATCTTTCCCGTATCAGGGTTTATTACATTAATTAAACCTTCAACATATGTTGATTTCAGCTTTACCAATTGCCTGTATTCAAGTATTTTCAAAATAATATCATGCCTGTCTGATAACTGGTCTAAAACCTCTGCATCCGTGGAATAACCAGTCTTGGTTTTCTTGACTACAGGAAGCTCAAGCTTTTCAAATAATATGATACCCAGTTGCTTTGGAGAATTTATATTGAATTCTTCTCCGGCAAGATTGTAAATTTCCGATGTCAGAACGGTTATTTTTTCTTCAAGCTCACCAGAATATTCAACCAGATGTTCCATATCAACCTTGAATCCTAAATATTCCATATCAGCTAAAACTTCGATGAGCGGAAGTTCTATATTATAATACAGATCATTCTGGTTATTCTGTTCAAGTAAACCACCAATTTTTTTACCCACATCCAGTATTATCTGAGGGTACTTTCCTACCAAAGAGGAAAGCGTATCAAGTGGCATATCCTTATAAGGCATAAAACTCCTGCCTTTTCCCTTTAACTCCTCTATCGGCTTAACAAATAAATTCAGGTACTCATGAGCAAGTTCAGAAACAGTATATGTCTCCCTTGAAGGATTAATAATATATGCAGCTATCATACTGTCAAAAACAAGTCCTTCTAATTCGATACCCTTCTTTTTAAGATAAACTATAAAGTTTTTTAGGTCATGCCCGTATTTTTTGATACTTTTATCTTCAAATATATCCTTATATTCATTTAAAAACATGTCTTCATCAAGATTATTAGTAAAATCGAAGTAACTACACTTTTCTTCCTCGTACGAAACCGCTATGCCAGCAAGCTTATCGGTGAATTTATCCACCTTATCAATCAGGTAGTATACTGAAACCATTCCCGACATACGTATTCTCGTCTTAAGTGCTCTAACCTCTTCCTTGCCTTTTACAATATCTACCTGGACACTAATATCCGTTTGAGGTACAGTATCCTTTAGTCCGAATTTCTCAATCAAACTTTTAAACTCAAGTTTATTGAACACTTCGTAAGTCTTTTCCCTGTCCAATTCTTTTCTTCCAAGCTCTTTAAGATTATACTCTAACGGTATCTCCCTTTGGATTTCTGCAAGCTCCCTGCTCATATATGCCTGCTCTTTATTGTTCTCAAGCTTTTCTCTTACACCTTTCTTTTTTACCATTGAAATTGAATTGTACAAATTTTCAAGGCTTCCGAATTCTTTTATAAGCTCAAGAGCTGTCTTTTCACCAATACCGGGTACTCCGGGAATATTATCTGAAGCGTCTCCCATCAGGGCTTTAATATCAATGAACTGATGAGGCTCAATTCCGTATGTACTCAATATGCTTTTATAGTCATACTCTTCAGTTTCGGTTTTTCCACCCTTTGTTCTGGGAAATTTAATTCTGGTCAAATCACTTACAAGCTGAAAAGCATCTCTATCTCCAGTAACAAGAATAACCTCAATGTCCTTCTTTTCGGCAAAAAGTGAAACCGACCCCAGTATATCATCAGCTTCAAATCCTTCTATTTCAAATCTTTTAATATTCATTGCATCAAGTACTTCCTTGATAAGAGGTACCTGCTCTCTCAATTCTGACGGCATACCTTTCCTCTTCGCCTTGTAGCCCTCAAATTTGACATGTCTGAAGGTTGGAGCTTTAAGGTCAAATGCAACACATATGTATTGAGGATTCTCCTCCTCTATATATTTATAAATAACATTTATAAATCCATAAACTGCATTTGTAAACAAACCGCTTGATGTTGAAAGGAGATTAGCTCCCTGAAGTCCGTAAAAAGCCCTGTTTAATATGCTGTTTCCGTCAATTGCCATTAATTTGTCCCTATTCATTAAAACCTCTTTCATAATAAAAAGTATATTTATATAATATCAATATTAGTACTATTTATCCAACACTTTTCACCGATCCATCGCTCTCAATTATAAGGGAAACACTGTCACCTTCGGAAAATTTGCCTTCTCCCACTGGAACAGGAATACTAATTTCAATCCCCATATCACTTGATAGCAAAACAGCAATGCCATTTTCAATCCTATCAACAAACGCATTTATTATCATTTGTATCATCACCTTTACTAATTTTACATAAAAACAAAACAGCCGTTTTTCTTATTAAGACCATTTCCTGAAAGAAAATCCGGCAAAAAGCAAGGGACTCAATGTCCCGAAGCCTTTTTTATACAATATTTTAAAATTTTTTTAATGCTTCTGAAACAAACTCTGTTTCATCTTGCTCAAGCCTGAAAATCAATCTCTCAATCAAATCCTTATTTTCCATGTCTATATCAATTATCTCCAATCCGTATTCATTATAAAACTCTCTTTCTATTATACGGATAATTTTTGCTTTGAATTTAATATTTCTTTCATTCTCTACATTTACATTGACAACAAGATTAACAGATTCCTGTGTATCAATTTCTTCCTTAAAGACTGCACTAACCCCTGTCATGCTGATGTTTTTTATTATAGCATAAAACTCTTCCTGCCACTCATTGCAATATATTGAAGCAGGAAAATTTACAAGATATCTTTTTGTTTTTCTGTTGTTTCTATATTTCTTAATTCTCTCCGCTGTAATTTCAACCATTTGGGGGTAATTCAAATTAAATCCGCTGATAATACCAAACAATACATATTCGTTATACCCTTGCATAATGTGGCACTCAACATGGTCACCTTTCATAACGTTATTTTTCAAAAACATCTCCGGTAGCATAAAAAACACTTTATTTCCGTCTGTTTTCTGAATTACAGTCAATACATGCTCAAATATTGATTGATGCTTTACGCTAATTGTAGACCCCCTTTGTATTATTTGAGCCAACTCATTGCCTGCAATTTCATTATTACCTGTCTGTTTAGAAATAGCATCAGAAATCTTGAAGTCACCCATTGTTATTACCTCCTGGTATCTGTCATGTCAAATTATTAAAGATATTTCCCAAATAATTCTTTTGGCTAAAACATAAGCTTGCAGACTTCTGAAAATTACAACATAAATTATTCATTCGACAATTTTTTGCTATCTCCTTCTTTATCAAAATAAAATATCTATTAATGCATAATGAGTATTTCGCCTGTTTTATAACTATCAGGTGCGGGTGTATTGTTTCTGATTTCAATTATATTTCTTAATTCATCTTTTAAATTGTACAACCCCTGAGTTTCTGTTTTTTCCTCTTCAACCCTATTTATCTCATTTTCCAACTGCTTCTGCTTCTCTTCATAGTTATCAGTTAGAGAAATTTTATCCTTGTACTTATCTTTTAGTTGGTTAACAAATTTATCATATATTTCATTTTTCGCACTGAAACTAAATTTTACAACTTCAGTACCAGAATCAGCAAATTGAGTTACAGCAGTATTCATTTCTGTCAATTCTGTCAGTTCAACCTCGTTTTCCTTAGCAATAGTCTTAAGCTGCAACAAATCATCCCGTGCACTTTGCGATGTAATCATTATAGATGTATTATAATCCATGTTAAATTTCGCCACAAAGGTATCAGCCGTACCATAATCATATTTACAATTATCTGTTTCATCTGTTTCATCTGTTTCATCTGTTTCATCTGCTTCCTGCATTGTGAAAATACGTTCATTTCCTTTTGCAGAAGCTTCTGAACCAAAGTCGTTTTGCGGATTGGCACCTGATCCCGACGATCGTGTGTTTTGCATACTTTCCTCAAAGTCTTGCACTGACTCTATGACAGAACTGCTTTCTACTTCTGCATTTCCAGATCTTTTCATCTCAACGCTATCTTCATAAGCCAAAGTATTATTTGATACTGCTTTATTTGATTCTGCATTATCCATAGCTATTGATAATTCTTTATTCTCTCCGCTCCGCTGATCCTGCAAAAAAGAGTTTTCTGTATAACGTTCATTTTGCATCCATAATCCCCTTACTGCAAATACCAACAATATACATGCAGCAGCATACGATATTATCTTTATATACTTGCTGTTTATGAGTAAAAACTTACTCTTATTTTCCTTCTTTTGTTTTTCTTCCATAAGTTTTTCATGGAGGGTAGCCTTAAATCCTTCAGGAAGTTCTACTTCTTCGATACTGCCAAGCAATTCTTTCATGCTTAATAATTCATCCAGATTATCTTTACAGTCCTTGCACAAGTTTACATGTTCTTCAAAGGCTTTTCTGGTTAATTCATCAAGCTCATTATCCATATATAAAGAAATGAGCTCATTTATTTCTTTGCAGTTTATCATTTTCATCCCTCCTTTCAATATTATTTGACGTACTCTTCACTTAAAAGTTCCCTTTTGTGTTCAAGTATTTTTTTAAGGGCTTGTCTTGCCCTGTTTATTCTAGATTTGACCGTACCTTCCGGACAGCTTATTATTCGCGCGATTTCTTCATAACTGAATCCTTGAATATCTCTGAGGATAATCACAGTTTTATAATCTTCTGGTAGCTCATTTATTGATTCTTTCACGGCTTTTTTTATCTCATTGCTTTCAGCCTTTATTTCAGGTCCCGGTTCTTCGTCTTTTAACTGACGTTTAATTTCATTGCCTTCATAAACAATATTTTCGTCGAGCGAAATAACTTTTCTGTTTTTTCTTTTTCGGATTTCATCGAGACAGACATTGGTGGTAATTTTATAAATCCATGTGGAAAACAAAGAATCCCCTTTGAATTTGCCGATTGACTTAAATGCTTTTATAAAAACTTCCTGTGCTAATTCGCTTGCATCTTCATAATTTGCTATCATTCTATAAGCAATATTGAATACTTTTTTTTCACATCCTTCAATAAGCAGTTCAAAAGCTTTAACGTCACCCGCTCTTGCCATTTCGACCAGTTCCTTTTCCTCATAGTTCATAACTTCAGTCTCACCCCCGGGTTTATAAAATAATTAACACATACTAAAAAGCATATTAAATATCATCTCAAAACCTTATTATACATTTTTTCACCCTATATTTGAACTGTAATTATAAAAGTTTATATGAACGTAATAAATCCCCTTACATTTTTTTCTAAAGGTTTTTCAATTATTTGAATAGAACAATTATAAATATAGTTATTAAAGTCTTCATAAAAGGGGAATGATATTATGATAAATACAATTTTAGTAACTGATGATAATGTACTTGATAATGCAATAATCAGGAATTATCTGCATAACGAAAGATATAACCTGATTTCGGCATTAAATGGACAGGAAGCTTTAGAACTTGTTGAAAGCAGGAATATAGACCTCGTTTTGCTTGATATGGTAATGCCTGTTATGGATGGATATGAGTTTTTGAAAGAATTTTCAAAGACTCATTATTATAAGATGATACCTGTAATCGTAACATCAAACCTCCAAGATACTGAGTATATTGAGAAAGCTTTTAAATTTGACATTTTTGATTATATAATTAAACCTCTTGATAATATAAACAGGTCAATTCTTGCAAACAAAATTAGATCCGCAGTGAAATACAGGAATGCATTACTTGATCTGAATAAAGCTACTAAGCTTATTGACCAGCTTTCAACAAATAAACCAATGAGTTAATTCAGTTGTGGACTTTTCTTGACTAGACTTTTTAAAAAAAGCAAGTCAAGAACCGTCCCCAACTTGCTCAACTTCCTTATGAAAACAATGCTTCAGAAAATTCTTTTGCATCAAATCTCTGTAGGTCATCTATACTTTCACCAACTCCTATAAGCTTTACAGGAATGTTTAATTCGGACGCTACAGCAATGATTATTCCTCCTTTTGCAGTCCCGTCAAGTTTGGTAAGTACAATCCCTGTAACATCCGCAACCTCGCCAAATGTTTTTGCCTGCGATATTGCATTCTGACCGGTCGTAGCATCAAGAACCAGTAGTATTTCCCTGGATGCTTCCGGCAATTCCCTGTCCAATACCCTGAAAACCTTTTTTAATTCCTCCATTAAGTTCTTTTTGGTATGAAGCCTTCCCGCAGTATCGCATATAAGGACATCAGCTTTTCTTGCTTTAACAGATTGCACAGCATCGTATATTACAGCTGCGGGATCTGCTCCCTCATTATGCTTTACAATATCAATACCTACCCTGTCAGCCCATATTTCAAGCTGGTCAATAGCAGCTGCCCTGAATGTGTCACCTGCTGCAAGCATAACTTTTTTTCCTCCGGACTTTAAAAGGTGTGCTATTTTTCCTATGGATGTAGTTTTCCCCACACCGTTTACTCCAACTACCACAATTACACTAGGAGTTGTTTGTATATTCAACTTAGGATTCCCGCTACTTAATATTTCAGCCAGTTCTTCCTTTAAAAGCTCTTTAACCTTCATAGGATCAGTTGCTTTGTTTTCCTTTACCTTCTTCTTTAAATTCTCTATAATCTTCATACTTGTATCAATACCAACATCCGATGTAATAAGAATTTCCTCCAGTTCCTCAAATAATTCTTCGTCAATCTTGCCAAACGACACCAATACTTGGTCTATTCTTTCTGTTATATTGTTCTTGGTCTTCTTAAGTCCTTCCTTAAGTCTGTCAAAAAAACCCATTTGTTACCCTCCATTTCAGTACTTTATAAAATTTTATATATAAAAGTTCTATCTATAAAAGTTCCACTTGTAAAACGTAAAACCATTATACATAAAAAGCTTCGGGATATCGAGTCCCTCACTTTTTGCCGGATTTCCTTTCAGAAAATGATCCTAATAAAAAACCTGAATTTCTCTCATCCGTTAACTTACCTTTTCACCCAATTTCAGCGAAACAACCTTTGATACCCCATGCTCCTGCATCGTTACACCATAAAGTGTATCACATGCCTCCATAGTACCTTTTCTGTGAGTAATAACAGCAAACTGGGTAACATGAGAGTATTTCTTCAAATATTGTGCAAATTTATATACATTGGCGTCGTCGAGAGCTGCTTCAATCTCATCTAGCACACAAAACGGCGTCGGATTCAGCCTTAAAATCGCAAACAACAGTGCAATTGCCGTAAATGCTCTTTCTCCTCCCGATAACAGCATAAGGTTCTGAAGCTTTTTCCCGGGAGGCTGTACCTCTATTTCAATGCCACTGTCCAGAACATTCTCCTTGTCAACCAGGATAAGCTCTGCCCGTCCACCTTCAAAAAGCTCTTTAAACACCATATTGAAGTTATCATTTATAAGCTTGAACTGCTCTATGAACTGCCTTTTCATAATGGACACCATTTCCTGTATTATCCTGTGCAACTTTTCCTGAGCCTGCTCCATATCATTTCTCTGTACCGACATAAATTCATAACGTTCTTTTGTTTTAATATATTCCTCAATAGCTGCAACATTAACCATGCCCAAATCCTTTATATCATTTCTTATTTCATTAATTCTCTTTTGAGCCTGAGTCACACTGCCAATATCCTTCTTAAGCTCTAAAGCATTGTTGTAAGTTAACTCGTATTCATCCCACATTCTGTTTTGTATGGATTCTATTTCAGACTCAATTTTGGCTTTTCTAACCTCAAGTCTGCTGTACTCCTCCTGAAGAAGCAGAATATTCTTATTTATTTCAGTAATTTGGCTTATAAACCCTGAAGACTCCTCTTCAACTACTTTTCTTTCTTCAGAAATCCTATCTATTTCAAAAGTTTTACCCGTTTTTTCTTCCTCATACCCCTTTATCAGTTTTATCAAGCCTTGATTCTTCTCATCAATCGACTTGGACTCCTCAATGTTCTTTGTCTTTTCTGAAGTTTTCCGCTCAAGGCTCTTCTCAAGTCCGCTTTTTTCATTTATCATCCTTTCAAAAGCTTCCTTAACTCCTTCAATACTCTCTAATATTGAATTAACCGAGATTTTGTAGTCGGTTATATCGGTATGGAGTGCATCACGAGTGGATTGTCCTTCTTTATGTTTTTCCTGATACTCTGAAATTACTTTTTTTGTTTCAGAAATATCATTTTCAATCTGCTCCAATTCCTTTATATACTTTGACAGCTCAATCTCAATATCCCTACCCTGCCTGATAAGCTGCTCCTTTTCCTGCCTCAGCATTTCAACCTTAGCCTGGGTTCTCCTGATTAGATCTTCTATCTGTGCAAGATGGCTTTCGTCCCTGACTTTTACCAGTTCATTATCCTTAAGCTGCCTTTCTTCATATGAAACATTCTCAATAATCTCTTCAAGTTCCTCAGAAAGCTCGGTGACAACTTTTGTAAGCTTTTCCTCATCCTCTTTAAGCCTTACCACAGCTTCTTCAAGTTCTAATACCTCCCTGTTTCTACTAAGTATTCCAGATTCTTTTTGCTCCCTACTTCCCCCCGACATAGAACCTGTAGTACTTAATATATCACCTTCAAGGGTTACTATCCTGAAACTGTATCCAAACCTTTTGGCCATTCTTATGCCAGTATCAAGATTCTCCGTAACTACAACTCTCCCAAGGAAACTCAATACTATTCCCCGATACTCTGGACTGAAGCTAATCAGGTCGGATGCAACACCTATAAATCCCTCCTGCCTTTTAGCTTCGTTAATTATATTATTCTCCAAGTATTTCCCCTTTACGGCTGTAATAGGAAGAAATGTTGCCCTTCCCAGCCGGTTGCTTTTCAAAAACTCTATTGCTCTTTTTGCGTCGTCTTCATTTGTTGTAACTATGTTCTGAAGTACTCCGCCAAGGGTCATCTCAATAGCGACCTCATACTTTTTATCAACCTTTATAAGCTGTGCCAGCGCACCATGAATCCCTTTTCCGAATGATGGATTCTCCCGGCATGCTTTAAGGACTAACTTAACACTTTTATTATAGCCTTCGAGGTTGTTTTCCATGTCTTTCAACATTCTGTGCCTTGAAATCTTAAACTGTATTTCCGACTTTACAACACTTTGCCTCTTCTTTTCCTCCTCAAGCTTTTTATTAATATCGACCCTTTCTTCACTTAAGTCTTCAAGTTTTTCTTTTGACTTATTTATAATCTCACTGGTTTTTGAAAGGCTCTCTTTAATATCTTCACTTCTTATACTTTCCCGGTCTTTTTCAAGAACAAGCTCTGTTATTTCTCCGTCAATGCTTGTCTGCCTTTTATTCAATACCTCAATATGATTTTTAACATTGTTAATCTGGGTTTTCTTATCCGACTGAATATCAAGCTTATCCATTATGCTTGACTTCAAATTCTCAATATATCGTTCATGCTCACCTAATGTAGACAAAATATCCGCCAGCTTCTTTTCATACTCCTGAAGCTTTAGCATGTAAGAATCATATGTTTCGTTCAAGTATTTCAACTTAACACTCTTTGCTTCTTCTTCTTTTGATATCTCTTCCACTTTCTTGTTTACTTCATTTATTTCTTCATCAAGGCGAGTTATGTTCATCGTCAGGTTTTTCTTTTTTTCATCGTTTAATTTTATCTCAGAACTGCATTTTTCCAGATTTCCTTCTATGGCATAAAACTTCTTCCGTGAACTCTCAAGTCTATTTTCGAGATCCTTTAAAAGGTTAATATTATTCTGATTGAGAGTTGTTATATCCTCAAGCTTTTTATTCTCATTATCAATATTATCCTTTATCAAAACATAGCTTTCTTCAAACTCCTTCATCTTTTCCTTAAACTTTGATATATTTTCTATATAGACATTTATCTCCAATTCCTTTAATATATCTCTTAAACCCAAGTACCTTTTCGCAGTTTCAGACTGCTCCTTAAGTGGTTCCAACTGATTTTCAAGTTCCATAATTATATCGTTTATACGAAGAAGATTCTGTCGGGTAAGTTCAAGCTTCTTTTCCGCTTCAATTTTCCTTACCTTATACTTCATAATACCTGAAGCCTCTTCAAATATATGCCTTCTCTCTTCCGATTTGGTGCTTAAAATTTCATCTACCCTTCCCTGTCCAATTATCGAATACCCGTCTTTACCGATACCCGTATCCAAAAGAAGTTCATAAATATCTTTAAGACGGCACTGTGTTTTATTTATCATATATTCGCTCTCGCCTGAGCGATATACACGTCTCGTTATTGTAACTTCACTGAATTCAATTGGAAGAGTATTGTCGGAGTTATCAATGGTAAGTGCAACTTCTGCAAAGCCTAAAGGCTTTCTATACTCAGTACCAGCAAAAATGACATCTTCCATTTTGCCTCCTCTTAAAGTTTTGGCACTTTGTTCTCCTAAAACCCATCTTATTGAATCAGATATGTTACTCTTTCCGCAACCATTAGGACCGACTACAGCTGTAATACCCGAATTAAATTCAACACATATTTTGTCCGCAAAGGATTTAAACCCTTGTATTTCAAGCTTTTTCAGATGCAAATATAACACCTCTTGAGATAAAAATCAGAATTATTTTATCTATTAATGAATGTAATGAATGCAATAAAAATTTTACATTGCACTTCAATTTCATCCATCCCTTAATACAATATCACAAAAATACAATATTACAAAAATTAATTTTTTCAATTTATAATCATTTTTGTGACTAATCTATCATAATCTTTCTTATCTTTCTCACAATTTAAAATTAACAATAACTATTTTAACATAATTATATTTTTTATCAATACACCCAATTGTCACCTAACGCCATATAAATAGGACTAGCAATAACACTAATTTCTATGCTAAAATAGTTATGATACACAATAAAATTGAGTACCCATTGAGGGTACGAAATTTTGCCTCTTTCATTACACTCCAAAAGGTCAAATAAAAAAGCTGTTCTATAGAAGAACAGCTTCATACATCTTTATTTTCCTATCTAGGTTCAACAAGAAATTTAATTGCAGTCCTTTCTTCACCGTCGATACTAATTGATGAAAAAGCTGGAACAGTGATAATGTCAATTCCATTGGGTGCTACGAAGCCTCTTGTAATAGCGATTGCCTTAATAGCTTGATTTACTGCTGCTGCCCCCACTGCTTGGATTTCGGCGGTTGATTTTCCTCTCAAGATTGCTGCCAATGCGCCAGCGACCATTTTTGGCTGCGATTGAGCTGATACCTTTAATACTTCCATACACTTTTCCTCCTCAATAAAATATAAATAAATTATATTAATTATGGTAATTAATATAAATCTATTATCTTTATCTGTTTTTCTAGCCTTTCTTATCTCTTTATTGTAGACTTCCCACCTATGGTAATATTTTATATCATTCTAAATCAACATACAATATCACAATATTAATATTTTACATCACAAATTTCATATTCATCATAGCATTTTACTATTACTCTGCTAAAGTTGTATTTTTGTTTCAGATAGGTTATGTTCTGCCTCTTCTGACCAACAACGTCAGATATTTTTTTTGCATCTGCACATATTACAATTTCACTTTTTTTATACAAACCCTTTTCGTCAATAATCCTCTCCACAATATTGCGGGCAAGCCTGGATTCAGCTAATTGCCTGAAAGCTGGATGAAATGGTCCTGCTACAATGTCAGCACCTTCTTTAATGTTTTCAGTCGGTTGAAGTCCTACCCTTATAACATTTATATTATCTTTGCTATATATCTCCAAAAGTTCAGCACACATGCTAACTGCACATTCCATATCCAAAGGTTCATAATTTCCTCTTTTATACATGTCCTCAAGATATGTGCTTTTTATAACCAATGTAGGATATATCCTCACAATGTCTGGTAACAGTTCAACAACCTTGCGGGCAGTATTTAATGACTTTTCATAATTATCACCGGGCAGTCCTATCATAGTTTGTATACCAAGGATAAATCCCATACTCTTTATTAGCTTACAAGCCTTATATACAGACTCAGCAGTGTGTCCACGGCAGCTTTTTGCCAACACTTCATTATCAAGACTCTGCACTCCAAGCTCAATTGTGGAAACATTACAAGATTTCAGGTATTCAAGAATACTTTCAGAAATGTAATCCGGACGTGTTGAAAGTCTTATTCCTCTGACCCAGCCACCTTCTATATATTCATTGGCGATATTTAACAGCTTCAACTGGTCTTCCTTCTCTATTCCTGTAAAGCTTCCTCCATAGAATCCAATCTCCATAAAAGAATCCTTGCGAGTAGACTCAATATGAGCCTCTATTATCGACCTCATCTTTTCTTCGGTCATTTCCTCCTTCTGCCCGCTTATGTTTTTTTGATTACAATATATGCAATCAAAAGGACATCCCTTATGCGGAACAAATATCGGTATTACAACATGCTTTCCTTTCATTATTTTTCCTCTTTTTTCTCAAGTTTTTTGACAGAAGATTTTGCTGCCATCTGTTCAGCTTCCTTCTTGGTTCTTCCTTTTCCTGTTCCTAGCACTTTTTCGTCCAATTTAACCTGAGATACAAAAACCTTTTTATGGTCAGGACCGCTTTCATGAATTATTTCATAAATAATCTTCTGTTCATTATTTTTCTGAACTATTTCCTGAAGCTGTGTCTTATAGTCCATGAATATTGTGCCTCTTATGGAATCCTCTACAAACTTTCCCATCTGATAAAGTATAAACTCTCTTGCATTGTCAATACCACCATCTAAATAGATAGCTCCAATCAAAGCCTCCACTGCATCCGAAAGGATAGATGTCCGTGCTCTTCCTCCTGTATTCTCCTCACCTTTTCCCAATAGTAAATATTCTCCGATATTTATATTTTCCGCACACTTTACAAGTGAAGCCTCACGTACAACATTTGCCCTGTATTTTGTCATCTCACCCTCTGAAAGATTCGGATACTTGAAATAAATACTTTCACTTATTATCATATTAAGAACGGTATCTCCTAAAAACTCCAGCCTTTCATTACAAACAAGTTTTTCGCTCTTGTTTTCATTGGCATATGAACTGTGAGTTAGCGCAAGCAGAAGGTTTTTCTTTTTCCTGAAAGTATAATTTATTACCTTTTCCAATTTTGTAATATCAATTTTTGCAATATCCGTTTTAGTCATAATGCCTCCGATTTTTAATTATTCACAATCAGAGGTACTCGATTTTGTTTGATTTGAATCTATACCGTAGTTGTTTTCGAAAATGGCTCAAATCAAAAAAATCCAGTACCCAGTTCTTATAATCTTTCAGGAACAGATAATAGACCCGTTCCTGAAAGATTATTATAAAAGCCCTAAATGTTACTATCCCGTATACTTTTTAAGAGTTATTGTTGCATTATGGCCTCCAAAGCCCAGCGAGTTCGAGATAGCATAGGTGATCTCTTTTTTTCTTCCTTCGTTTGCAACATAATCAAGATCACACTCTGGATCAGGCGTACGGTAGTTTATTGTGGGAGGCAAAAACCCTTCTTTAAGGGACATAGCAGTAATAATTGCTTCTACTGCTCCTGCTGCTCCAAGCAAATGCCCAGTCATTGATTTTGTAGAGCTGACAGCCAGTTTTCCTGCATGCTCTCCAAATACTGTTTTTATCGCTACAGTCTCATACTTGTCATTGTATTCGGTAGACGTTCCATGTGCATTTACATAATCAATTTCCTGAGGACTTATACCTGCATCGTCAATAGCCATTTTCATACATCTTGCACTGCCTTCGCCTTCAGGTGCAGGTGCAGTAATATGATAAGCGTCGTTTGTACAACCATAACCCAAAATTTCAGCTATTATATTTGCTCCCCTTTTTTTAGCGTGTTCAAGTTCTTCAATGATAAGTATTCCTGCTCCTTCTCCCATTACAAATCCATCTCTTTCCTTGTCAAAAGGCCTGCAAGCCAATAATGGGTCTTCATTTGTGGACATAGCCTTCATAGAACAAAAACCAGCAAATGAAATAGGTGCAATAGCTGCTTCTGCTCCTCCTGTAATCATTATATCCGCATCTCCACGCTGAATTACCTTGAATGCATCCCCTATTGCATTTGTTGATGTTGCACAGGCCGTAACCACACATTCATTATAACCCCTTGCTCCAAACTGTATTGCGATATGTCCTATAGCCATATTGGAAATCAACATGGGTATAAAAAACGGGCTGACCCTTCCAGGTCCCTTTTCATTACAAATATTAAGCTGTTCTGTAAAAGTTTCTATTCCGCCAATTCCTGAACCCACTACAACTCCAAACCGGTATTTGTCAACAGCATCCAAATTGAGATCTGACATTTCTACAGCTTTTTTGGCTGCTGAAAGTGCAAATTGGGAAAATCTATCCATTCTTTTCGCTTCTTTTTTATCAATGTATTTGATAGGATCAAAATCAGTTATTTCTGCTCCAACCTTTGTTGTCATATTAGAAGTATCAAACCTTCTAACCCTTGATATTCCACATTTACCTTCTTTAATCGAATTCCAAAAGGTGTCTATTTCTTCACCTAAAGAAGAAATAACCCCCATACCGGTAATTACCACTCTCTTTTTCATTAAGTAACCTCCTGTTTCTACGTTTATACTTTTATATATAAAAGCCTTTTCTTTTAAATTCAGGCACATTGTATTATTTTAAAATCATATATATTTCATAAAAAAGAGCTCCTATATTGAATGTAATAAAGATTTTACATCGCACTTGGTGTAGATACACCATAATTTACTTTTCATAAAAAAAAGTCCCTTGGTAAGGGACTTTTTTTATGAATTATTCTTAATGTAGTCAACAATATCTCCTACTGTCGAAATCTTTTCAGCCTCACTATCAGGAATTTCAAGATCGAACTCTTCTTCCAACGCCATTATCAACTCAACTATATCAAGTGAGTCTGCTCCTAAATCATCTATGAAGGAAGAATCCATTGAAATTTCTTCTTCTTCAACGCCCAACTGTTCAACTACAATTTTTTTAACCTTCTCGAACACTATCATTCACCTCCTTCCAAAGGGGGTATGTTGGATAATAAGTACTCTTAAATGCAAAACTAAATTGTATAACCAAATAGTGTTACAATAAGATATTATTACATTACCAATCCGCCGTCAATATGTATTACCTGTCCCGTAATATAATTTGAACTTTCCGATGCAAGAAAACCTATAACATTAGCTACTTCTTCAGGCGTCCCAAACCTTTTGAGAGGAATGTTATTTAAATAGTTTTCTTTCACACTGTCAAGCAAAACATCAGTCATTTCAGTTATTATTATTCCCGGAGCAACCGCATTGCAAGTAATACCTCTTGATGCCATTTCCTTTGCTGTTGATTTTGTAAGACCTATCAAGCCTGCCTTTGAAGCTGAGTAGTTAGCCTGACCAGGATTACCCATGACTCCAGCAACAGACGATATGTTAATTATTTTACCACTTTTTTGCTTAAGCATTATCTTATATACTGCTTTTGTACATAGGAAAGCACCTTTCAGGTTTATATCCAGTACATCATCCCAATCTTTTTCGCTCAATTGAAAAAGAAGTTTATCATTGGTTATTCCTGCATTATTAACAAGTATATCTACACTGCCAAAAGCTTCAATTGCAGTATTGACCATGGCAGTCACATCTTCCATATTCCTGACATCGCCCTTGGTAACTGCAACATTTATGCCGGCAAACTTAAATTCCTCTGCGATCTTTTCAATGATATTCGAGGCTGGAGTACTGTTTAAAACAATGTTTGACCCCATATTTCCCAGCTTCCATGCAATTGCCTTTCCTAATCCTCTTGCCGAGCCGGTTATAATTGCAGTTTTCCCCTTTAAATCCATACTATGCATTCCTCCTTCCCCTTCAAACAGCTTTTATTTTAAATCATTTTACAATAGTTTACTTAATGTATTGTCCAATGATTCCATGTCCTCAACATTTAACGTCGTGACATCCTTACTGACTTTCTTTATAAAACCACACAAAGTTTTTCCAGGACCAATCTCAACAAACGTATCAACACCATCCTGAATCATTTTAATTATTGAATCTTCAAATAAAACCGAATTGCTTACCTGCCTTACAAGAAGATCTTTAACTTTTGTTTTATCTAAAATATATTCTGCAGTTACATTTGTTACTACTGGAATATTCATATCGTTAAAACTGATTTTATCCAGTTCTACAGCAAGTTTATCACTGGCGGGTTTCAACATACTACAGTGAAAAGGCGCACTGACAGGAAGCAAAATAGCTCGCTTGGCTCCCTTTTCCTTTGCAATTTCCACAGCTTTTTCAACAGCCTTTATTTCACCTGCAATAACAACCTGACCCGGACAGTTAAAATTAGCTGGCTCAACTATGCCTTCAATTGATGCTTCTGTACAACATTCCCTAACAACTTCACCCTCAAGACCCAGTATTGCAGCCATTGTTCCAACTCCAACAGGTACGGCTTCCTGCATAAATCTGCCTCTTTTTTTGACTAATGCTACAGCATCGGTCAAACTCATTGTACCGGAAAGTACATGCGCCGAATATTCACCAAGGCTTAATCCTGCAACAACATCCGGCTTTAAGCCCTTTTCAAGAAGTGGCTGAAGACACGCTATACTTGTTGTCAGAATAGCCGGTTGTGTATTTTCAGTAATTTTAAGCGTTTCATCATCACTATCAAAAACCATTTTTCGTACATTAAAACCTAATGATTCAGAGGCATGGTCAAATATTAGACCGGCAGATTTGTATCCTTCTGCAATCTGTCTACCCATACCGATATACTGAGCACCTTGACCTGAAAAAACAAATGCGAGTTTAGACATTTTTTACCTCCATATGCAACTTCGTGCTTGCTTCAAATCAAACTTAAGTTTCGAATTTTAAAAAAACTATTTACTCCATTTTATTATGGCAGAACCCCATGTAAGTCCTCCGCCGAAACCAACCAGAATAAGATTGTCTCCCTTTGAAATCATATTTTCATTGTATGCTTCACATAAGCCTAAAGGAATTGATGCAGAGGATATATTCCCGTATTTGTGAAGGTTGGAAAAAACCTTATCTTTTGATACTCCAAGGCGCTTTGCTGCACCGTCGAGAATTCTTATATTAGCCTGATGAGGAACAATAAGCTTAATATCTTCCATTGTCATACCCGCATCGTCCATAACCTTTCTCGCACCATGCTCCATTATCCTTACTGCAAACTTGAATACCTCTCCTCCATCCATCCAAAGAACCCTCTTATTCTGTCCATGTCTTAATTCATTATCTTGAGGACTTATGAAGCAACACGGAGCGGTAAGATATTTACCAAGGTTTCCGTCAGCACCGGTATAAGTCGTAATAACACCGTAACCCGATTCGACAGGTCCAAATACTGCTGCCCCAGCTCCATCTCCGAATAGAACACAAGTGTTTCTATCCTCCCAGTCTGTTATCTTCGACAGACCTTCACAGCCAATAACCAAAACATATTTATAAAAACCCGTTTGTATAAAGCTGTTTGCAACACTCATCCCGTAAATAAACCCGGAACATGCAGCATTCAAATCAAATGCTGCAGCCTTCATAGCACCTAGTTTGCTCTGAATAATACATGACATTGAAGGAGTCAAATAATCTGGAGTATCGGTAGCTACTATTATCAAGTCCAGATCTTCAGCTGTTATACCTGCATCATCCAATGCCTTTTTTGCAGCATCCACACCCAATTCATATGTCGGCGTATCCTTATCATGTACTCTCCTCTCGGATATTCCGGTTCTCTTGACAATCCATTCGTCTGATGTATCAACCATTTTTTCAAGATCTAAATTAGTCAAAACTTTATCGGGAAGGCTACTGCCCATTCCTATAATTCCACAGCTATAGTTCTTGCTCAATATCATCAACCTCCATATTAACAAATTCTTCCTTAATGCTTTTTAAAACCTGCGTTCCTGCAAATTTACTCGCTTTGATCACAACGTTCTTAACAGTTCTAGAGTTGGAATTCCCATGACTCTTGATTACAAATCCATTTACACCCAATATAGGTGCACCTCCATGTTCATCGGGATCCAAAGACTTTTTATATTCCATAAAATCCTTCTTCAAAAGAAGAGCAGCAAACCTACTTTTTAAATTCTTATAAAACACATTCCTTAACGAGCCGAAGAAAAAAGATGCGGTACCTTCCAAAAATTTTAGTATTATATTACCAGAAAAGCCGTCACAAACTACAATATCAACCTTTCCTCTAGGTAAATCACTACCTTCTATATTACCTGAAAAATTTATACCTGAGGAAGACAACAACGTATATGCCTGCTTCAACAATTCATTTCCCTTTCCAACTTCTGCTCCTATATTTAAAAGTCCTACCCTGGGTTCCTCTATATTAAACATCTGTTTCATGAAAATTGAACCCATTATCCCAAACTGTTGATAATTAACTGGTTTGCATACGGTATTAAGCCCAGCATCTATTATAATAGCCTTTCCTTCTTTTGTAGGCACCAATGCTGCAAGAGCCGGCCTGTCAACACCTTTTATCCTACCCAGTATAAAAAGTGCTCCGGCCATTAATGCCCCACTGTTTCCACATGAGACAAATATATCCCCTTTTCCTTCCTTCAGAAGCTTAAACCCTACTACCATGGAAGAGTCTTTTTTCGTTTTTATTGCCCTTGTCGGTGTATCTTCAGCAGTAATAATTTCTGTTGTGTGATAAATTCCGATACGTGACTTGTTATATATTTTTTCATTAAGCATTTCCTGTATTCTATTTGTATCTCCGATAAGCATTATATCAAATCCGTCGGCTTCGTTAACTGCATCCACACACCCATTAATTATTGCCTCAGGGGCATTATCTCCCCCCATCGCATCTACCAGTATTATCAAACCTCATTCACTCCCAGAACAAATTTGTTGTAAATCTATACTTAAATAAGTTACAACGTTTTTTATATTTTTTCAAGGGATACCAGTATAAATTTCCCTCTGAATACTTCAATCTGCTTTACCAAAATTCTTACCCAAACAATATACTTATTGTCTATTGCTTTTTTAACCTCCGCCTTTGCTAAAAGCTTACTTCCTGCATATACAGGCGTTTTGTACTTTATATTAGCTACACCAACCAACGCCACATGAGCATCTATAACTGCAATTGCCAGAGACTCCGCAAGAGAATATATATAATGTCCCTGTACAATTTTTGTTTTCTCAAACGTCATAGTCTCGCTCGTTTCAAGTAAAGATATGCCTCCAGTACCTAAAGAAATCTCAACAAGTTCTCCTACTATCTCTTTGCTTTTTAACGACTTAACCTTACTGTAGTTTTTCTCTGCTACATTCTTAATCCTCTCTCTAAGCTCAGGTATACCCAATTCGAGCCTATCCAATCTAATGGTAGGAACACTCACACTAAACATTTCTGAAAGCTCCTCATCTGTAAGAAAAGGATCAAGGTTCAGTTTTTCTAAAAGTATAGCCTGCCTTTCCTTTTTCATGCATGATGACCTGCTCATGTGTTCACCTCTTTACGTTTTTCCTTTTTCGATTAATTATAACGCTTTAAATTCATTATAATATATATCATATGATAAAAAATACACAATTATTACCTGGTACTAATTGTTGATGATAAAAGTATAATATATTTTTAAATTACATGCAACAATTTCCTAACAAAAATAAAAAAAAATAAATCTCAATATAATATCACAAATCATAAAAATCAAATCTTTTATTGTAAAATCATTTTCTTAATATAAAGATTTTTGCCGGATTTCCTTTCAGGAAATGGCCCTAAATAATAAAATTGTGTACCCCCATCGAGGGTACACAATTTTGCCTCTTTCATTTCACTCGAAGAGACCTAATAAAGGATATTATGTATCACGATATGGAAACAACAATAAAGTAGTAGCGTGACTTTTATAGGACAATTTTTACTTGTTGTAGTCAATAATGTCCCTATTCTTCGAAATATAGTCATAACCCGAGTATATTGTCGCAACAACAGCAATAAACATAACAACACCGCTTAACTGGAAATCTAAAATTCTGACCTTTATAAGCGTAGTAATTATTGCCGCCATCTGTGTTACAGTCTTAATTTTTCCCCACTTGCTTGCAGCAATTACTATACCATCACTTGCCGCCACAAGCCTTAATCCGGTAACAATAAACTCCCTTCCAATTATCACCATAGCAACCCAGGATGTTAATTCCCCTCTCTCAACAAGAGCAATGAGTGCAGCGGTTACCAGTAGTTTATCCGCGATGGGATCTAAAAACTTGCCAAACCTGGTTATCTGTTTTCTTTTTCTTGCTACATATCCGTCCAAGCCATCTGTGCCTGCTGCGATAATAAAAACCAGTGCTGCAATATAATTTCCCCAATTCATAATGAATTCATTTATTTTGTATAACTGCGGATGAATAAAACTAAAAATGTTGCTGTTTAAAACCCAAGTCGGTATTGGAATAATAATCAGCATAAATACAGGTACCAGAAATATTCTTGATAAAGTCAGTTTATTGGGAAGATTCATTTATTACCTCTCCTATTAAATCATAATCATCAGTATTTAATATCTTTACATTTACAAAATCACCTTCTGAAAGCGGCTCTAAACTTGTAAAATATATTATGCCATCTATTTCCGGTGCTTCTGCATAAGTCCTTCCGCAGTAAAATATACCGTCGTCTGAGACCCCTTCAACTAAAGTTCTGTATAATTTATTAAGCCTCATTTGATTCTTTCTTAATGCTATTTCCTTTTGATGCAACATTATGTCATTATATCTCAATTGCTTAATACTTTTTTTAATCTGATGCTTCATCTTATAGGCTGGAGTTCCTTCTTCCTTCGAATAAGTAAATACACCAAGCATTTCAAATTCAAACCTTTCAACAAATTCCCGCAAAAGCTTAAAATCTTCTTCATCTTCCCCGGGAAATCCTACTATCAGCGAAGTTCGTATTACAATTTCAGGTATTTTATGACGCAACTTCAAAAGTAAACCTTCAATCTGTTCTTTTGTTCCTCTTCTGCCCATCAATTTCAATATTCTGTCACTTATATGCTGAACAGGAATATCAAGATACTTTACTACTTTGGGATTGTTTGCTATTTCTTCTATAAGGCTATCATCTATTTCTTCCGGATAACAGTACAAAAGCCTTATCCATTCTATACCTTCAATCCGGCTGATTTCCCTTATCAAATCAACCAGCTTTCTTTCGCTGTAAATATCCTTGCCGTAACTGGTAACATCCTGTGCAACCAGAATTACTTCTTTTACTTTTCTTTCTGCAAGATACCGGGCTTCCTTCACAATATCCTCTACTTTCCTGCTTGTGTAGGATCCACGGAGTTTGGGTATAATACAGTATGTACAGCAGTTATTGCAACCTTCCGCAATTTTTAAATAGGCATAACCGTTTTTTGTTGATAAAATTCTATCGTTGTTCAAATATTCAACACGGTTACTTTTATCTAAAAGCGATCCAGCATTTGAATATTCAGTCACAAAAGACCGTAGTGACTTTGTTTCGCTTCCTTTTTGCAGTGATTCATCACTTGAAATACTCCGAATCAATCGGGCTATCTCCCCGTATCCCTCAGTACCAACAACCGCATCAACTTCAGGAATTTCCTTCAAAATGTCCTCGCTGTATCTTTGTGCAAGGCAACCAGTTACTATAAGAAGCTCACAAGCACCTTTTTTGTAATCAGCCATTTCAAGAACAGCATCAATAGACTCCTGCTTTGCAGACTCAATAAAGCCACAGGTATTTACAATTATAATTTCCGCTTCCTCTTTATCAGACGTTATTTCATATTTTTCTTTTTTTAATATACCTAGCATTATTTCACTGTCAACAAGATTTTTAGGACATCCTAATGAAACAATTCCTATTTTTTTTTTCAAAATACACACCTCTATCTAACAACAAGTCTCAACTATACATTATTATCTGTCGCTGATAAAATGTCAATCATATATTTGCGTATTTCTTTATTACTATTTTTTTATAAGTTCTTCAGGAATAAGTTTCTCAGCCTTTCCTATAAGGTCTTCAATTTCTGATTTAAGGCTTTCAATTTCACTATCAAGGTTTTCCGGCTTTACCCCCATGTCATCAAGCTCTTTTAATATGTCGTTTTTTTGCTTGTTTAATTCCTCCAAACGGGTTTCTGCCCTAATCTTCAAATTCTTTGCTTTGTCAAGATTCTCTTTTATCTGTCCTAGCTTTTTTTCATAGTCCTGAGCCATCAATGCACCTCCTCATAATGCTTTATAATATTATCAAGCTTTTCATCACCTATAACACTCTCACATAAGGGGCATCTTCCCTTTTGTTTTAAAAGAACCGTATATTCCTTAAGAAAGTTTTTCATTTCCTTTTTATTATTCTCAATAAACTTATTTCCTTCACGGATATTATTCTCACATAACCTTATATTTTCTCTTACAGATTCAAGCCTTATCACAGATTTAATTGACTGCTCAATGGCTTCAATTATCCTGCCGGTTTCCATTGCATTATCAGCTTGTGTCAATATCGCATTGATTCTGTCAATTTCTTTATTAAATAAGTTTAGTTTCTCTTTTGCAACTGTAAGTCTGATAAGCTTTGAATTATCAGTGCCAATTTGATCTGATATTTTGTCGATGCCTTCAATTATTTCTGAGCCATCCAAAATTTTTGTTGATCTGTCAAGCTCATCAATAATACCATTAAGCCTTGTGCCCAATTTTTTTAACCTTTGATAACCCGCAAGTTTTCTGCTTGCTTCTTCAATAATCTCTATACCTTCATTAACCATGTAAGTTTCTTTCAATACTTTTTCCATATCACTTACTGCAGAATATATGTTTTTAAGCCTTTTTAGCATGCTTTCCAAAAAAATAAGCCTATTTTGCAAAAGCTCACCACTTTTTATATAAGCATAACACTCATCTAACATTGACAGCTTTAAAAGATTACTTTCAAGATTTTCACTCTCATTTTTAACAGTATGAAAAATGTCTTCTAGCGTTTCTAATTTTTCCAGCCTTTTGATGTTGTTTTCCAGCCTATTTATTACATTCTCTGATTCTGCAAGCTTTTTCTCAAGTGTTTCAAGTTCTTTGTACTCTTCAAGCTTTTCTTTTATTTCCTTCAGTTCATCATTTATTCGGTCATGAGTCTGATTTTCACGCCTCAGATCTGCTGAGCTGTCCCTTATGGATTTATCAATTATATGAAGTCCTGTAAGGCGTCCGATGGCCTTTGCCCTTAAAGCTCCTGATTCAGAAAGAAGAAAGGAACCTTCTAACTGCTCTCCTATATTAAGACTGGATTTGATATCGGTATCCAAAACCACCTTTGGTATACCATGCGCCTTTATAACCTCTAAAGGTACTTCATTGCCGAAACCTTCAAATATGCTTTCTTCACCATCGGGATTTGTGAGAACATACCGGTTTTTGCTTGGCGTACGCTCCCTCAAAATAGCAAAACCATTGCTGAGTTCAAGTCTAACCCTTGCCGCATTAGTTCCCTGTCTTATAAATTCGTTTCCTCTCGGCTCATTGTATAATACCCATTTTATAGCCCTCAAAATTGCAGACTTACCTTGGTCTGAAGGTCCTATAATAACATTAAGTCCGTCATTAAATACAAGCTCGGTATTCTCATGTGATTGAAAATTTTCTATCCTGACCTTGTCTATTGTAATCATTCATCCTCCTGCCCTGATGAAAAACTTTCCCGGGCAATAACTATCCTCCTTAAAGCCTCTTCCCTAACATCCCAGCTTAATTCTTGATTTGAAGCAATTTCTTCAATTATCCTGGCTATATCTATTTTTCTGTATTCTCCGGAAGCCGTTATGCTCTCGTAAAACTGGTGAAGCTTAAGATTCCTGTCTTTTGACACTTCAAGCTTTTCTCTGTCCAGTACATCGTCTCCCGGAAGAGCAGTTTTTAGCTCAATTTCACGTACATCTATATCATCTTGAAGCTCAGCATAAATCACACTGGGCTTTCGGTTTATTTCAGACAAACTATTTGATATTCTTACTATGCTACCCGGATTTATGAAGTATTTTAAATCGCGCATTTTTATGCCAAAACCACTGTGATAATGCCCTGCAAAAGTAATATCTGCTTGAGTATCCTTTATGTCATCAATCAAAGTGTAAGGTATACCTTCATAAAAAGGCTTCAGTAAAAGCATGCTGTGTACAATGTTTATTGCATAATCTGCATCCTTTCTCTTTCTAACAACATAATACTTTTTAAAATCTTCTTGGTCAATCTCATAATTATAAGATTTTCCTGTAAGCTGAACTCTTATACCATTCTTTTCAAGTAAGACTTCTTCATCGTAATTTATTATTCTTACAATACCTGTACCTTCAAGGATACCCAACATTGTCCTTCCCAATGTTTCCGGGTTATGACCGTAAATATCATGGTTGCCTGCAACAGTATAAACAGGTTTCCCAAAATCTTTTATAAGAATCGCAAATTCCCTCACTATGGAAGGAGAAATATCCGGTCTATCAAACCAGTCTCCTCCGTGAAGAATATAGTCAATATCAAGATCGTCAGAAATCTCTTTAATTTCCTGGAATTTATTCTGCAAGGTTTCGTAAAAGTTGTCTTTCCTATTTTTGGGGGTTATACCCCTAATATGCGAGTCTGTAAAATAAAGAAATTTCATAAAACCTCTCTCTTTCCTTAATTGCAGCCTACATTGCTGTATTTACAGGCTTTTAAAGCTGTCCTGCATTTTTCAATCCAAGCATTTATTATCAGCAACTCAACTCTCCCACAGTATTTATAGGCTCTTTGCTGATGTTGAAACTATTTCCCGTCTATAACATTTCTGTTATTGAACTTTTTTATATACTCATTCCACCATTCCTGGTTTTCTACAGTACTAAGCTCATTTCCAAGATGGGACGTATCACCTTCGAGCACAACATTAAATTTACCTTTTTCATAATCTATTATTGTAATTGAAGTATTATCGTACCATTTAATGCTAACCATTTCCTTAAGCCCGCATCCTAAAAAAACACACATTAACGACCTTATTGCCGTACCATGAGTTACTATGCAGATATTCTTTCCTGTGTTATTTTTTAATATATACATTACTTCATCAATTAGCCTTTTTTGGAATTCCTCCATTGTTTCACCATTAGGCATTACGTGGGCATGGGGTTCGTTTTCCCATGTGTCATACTCTTCCGGCCATAATCCAGGAAGCTCGTCCCACCGCTTTCCTTCCCATTCTCCGCCATTTATTTCCTTAAGTTTATCGGTACGTATGATGGGAAGGTTCTTGATATCAGAAATGTATTGAGCTGTCTGAAGTGTTCTTTTCATACTGCTTGAGTAAATGACGTCGATATCAATGCTTTCAAGCCTTTCTGCCGCGTGTTTTGCCTGTATATGTCCTTTTTCAGTTATGCCCGAATCGGTCCATCCGTGAAAAACCCTGTTTAAATTTCCTTCAGCCTCAGCATGACGTACAAAAATCAGCCTGCTTTTCAATTCATCATCATCTCCATTCCAAACAAGGGGACAGTTCTCTTGTCTGCTTTCTGTCCACGCACAGACAAAGATACGGTTCTCTTGTCTTTTTTTATTCTAACTTCCCTATTATGTCATAAATGCTATTGTGCTTATACACTTTCAGGTAATCTTCTATGCCCTTGACTACATCAATGCATGCAACAGGGTTTACAAAATTGGCTGTTCCTACCATTACTGCACTTGATCCTGCAAGTATAAATTCTATTGCATCATCGCCGTTTGAAATGCCTCCCATTCCTATTACAGGCACTTTTACAGCACGAAATGTTTCATATACCATTCTCACCGCAACAGGCTTGACAGCAGGACCTGAAAGTCCTCCGGTATTATTGGCAAGTATCGGCTTTCTTTTATGTATGTCTATAGCCATACCAAGGATAGTATTGATTAACGACAGGGCGTCAGCACCTTCAGCCTCCGCAGCTAAAGCTATTTCACTGATGCTTGTTACATTTGGAGTAAGCTTTACTATAAGAGGCTTTTTGCAGTAGCGTCTCACCCCTTTTGTTATTTCTGTTATTCCGCCTACTGTATTCCCAAAGGCAACACAGCCTTTCTTAACATTCGGACAGGATACATTAAGCTCTATAGCATCAATATCCGAATCCGAAAGCATCTCTGCCATTGCACAATACTCATCAAGGGTATTTCCTGCAATATTGGCTATTATTTTAGTATCATACTTTCTAAGAAACGGTATTTCGTTTTCAATAAATGCTTTAACTCCCGGATTCTGAAGACCGACACTATTTAAAATACCGGCAGGAGTCTCGCAAATCCTTGGGGGTTTGTTTCCCTGTCGGGGTTCTAATGTCAAACCTTTTACAGAGATTCCTCCAAGACTATTTAAATCCATGTAATCCTTGAATTCCCTTCCAAAACCAAATGTTCCTGAAGCTGCTATAACGGGGTTTTTAAACTTTATCCCTGCTATATCCACTCCAATGTCCGTTTTTAACATATCACTCATCAAAAATCACCTCATTGCTCCAGAATACCGGACCGTCCTTGCAAACATGGCTGTACTTCCAGTCATCCTCTTTACCTGTTTTACATGCACAGACCAGACACGCCCCTATTCCGCACCCCATACGTTGTTCCAATGAGACCTGACATTTAATATTATTGTCTTGCGAAATCTGAACAACTCTTTTTATCATTGGCATAGGACCACATGTGTATATGATATCATATTTTTTCCTTTCAAGCTCTTTTTCAAGCGGAACGGTTATGATTCCCTTAAGTCCCGAACTTCCGTCATCTGTTGATATAAACAGGCTGCCAGAATTCTTTTCAAACTCGTCAGTTAGTACCACAAATTCACTGTTTCTGAATCCCAAAAAAGCAGTTTTATCAACACTCTTGCTTTCTTTCAAAAGAAACAGCAAAGGAAAAATTCCTATCCCCCCACCTACTACAGCAATGCTCTTATAGTCTCCACTTATATCAAAGGATTTCCCTAAAGGACCTATAATATCAACTGTGCTACCTGCTTTCTTCTGTGAGAGGTATTGAGTGCCTATCCCTTTTATTTGAAATACAATATCAAAGGTACTCTTCTCCCTGTCAACACTGCAAATGCTTATAGGTCTTCTCAAAAGAGCATTGATTCCTTCACAGCACTTAACATTGACAAACTGACCCGGGTGGGCATTTTGTGATATATATGGTGACCTTATAGTCATCATATATATGGAATTTGCAATTTGCTCAACTTTCTGTATAGTCTCAATCAATACTTTGGACATAGTATTCTCCATTTCTTTTCACACATTGTTTTATTCATTCTTGAATGCTAAAACACAACTTTCACTTGTAATTTATGCTTTCGGCTTATTTGTTTACAAATAGCCTCGCACAAATGTGAAAGTAAGTGTTTTATTCATTCTTGAATGCTAAAACACAACTTTCACTTGGATTTATGCTTTCGGCTTATTTGTTTACAAATAGCCTCGCACAAATGTGAAAGTAA
>CAYPCH010000001.1:48095-124643 GCA_964409165.1 uncultured Oscillospiraceae bacterium
ATTTATGCTTTCGGCTTATTTGTTTACAAATAGCCTCGCACAAATGTGAAAGTAAGTGTTTTATTCATTCTTGAATACGCTTAAGTTTATAATTTCTAGGTCTTTTTCTTCTTTTCCAAGTTTGATGCAATCCACTACCGCTTTTGCAGTATCCAATGAGGTAAGGCAAGGTATGGATATTTCAACAGCCTTTCTTCTTATTTTAAAACCATCCCTTTCAGGCTTCCTTCCCTTTGTAGGAGTGTTTATAATAAGGTTAATTTTCCCTGACTTAATTAAATCCAGTATATTAGGCTTTCCCTCATCTATCTTCTTGACAGCATTTGTTGCAATCCCTTGCCTGTTCAGCATAAGAGCAGTATTGCCCGTTGCATATAATTCAAAACCCAGCTTTTCAAAATCTTCAGCTAAAGCAATTAATTCTGTCTTGTCGGTATCCCTTACTGTCATAAGAATGCCTCCGCCCTTTTGGGGAAGCTTTATACCGGATGCTATAATTCCCTTAAACAAAGCCTCATGAAAGGTTTTTGCTATACCTAGAACCTCACCTGTAGACTTCATTTCAGGACCTAAGCTTATATCAACATCATGGAGCTTTTCAAATGAAAATACCGGAACTTTAATCGCTGTATATTCCGATTCCCTGTAAAGCCCCGTACCAAACATGAAGTCCGAAAGCTTCTTTCCCATCATAATCCTCGTGGCAATATTAACCATGGGTATTCCGGTTACCTTGCTTATAAACGGAACCGTACGACTTGAACGCGGATTAACTTCTATTACATAGAGCTCGTTATTGTAATAAACATACTGTATATTGACAAGTCCAATAACTTTAAGTGCTTTAGCAAGCTTTCTCGTATATTCTACCACTTTATCCTTCACTTTTTCATTAATAGTCTGAGTGGGATAAACCGATATACTGTCTCCCGAGTGTACTCCAGCTCTTTCAAGATGCTCCATAATACCCGGTATAAGAATGTCCTCACCGTCACAAATTGCGTCAACTTCTATTTCTTTGCCCATCATATACTTATCGATCAATATAGGATGTTCCTGCTTCACCCTGTTTATTATCTCCATAAACTCGGTAACATCCTTGTCGCTAAAGGCAATTTCCATTCCCTGCCCTCCGAGAACGTAAGACGGTCTTACCAGAACAGGATATTTCAATTCATTAGCAACATTGAGCGCCTGTTCAAGCGTAAATATCGTTTTACCCTGCGGTCTTGGAATATTCAGCTCTTCAAGTATTGCATCAAACTTTTCACGGTCTTCCGCCGCATCAATATATTTCGGTTCTGTTCCAAATATTCTGACTCCCAGTTCGTTCAATGTTTTTGTCAGCTTTATTGCTGTTTGACCGCCAAACTGTACTATAACACCATCTACTTGCTCAGTTTCAACGATGTTTTCAACATCTTCCGGGGTCAATGGCTCAAAATAAAGTCTGTCGGCGGTATCAAAGTCAGTACTTACCGTTTCAGGGTTGTTGTTTGCGATAATAGTCTCATACCCCTCTTCTTTAAGTCCCCAGACTGAATGCACCGAGCAGTAGTCAAATTCAATTCCCTGACCAATTCTGATAGGTCCTGAGCCTATGACCAACACTTTTTTCCTATCGGTTTTTTTTACCTCATTGTATTCATCATATGTTGAGTAGTAATAGGGAGTAATTGCATCAAATTCTGCCGCACATGTATCAACCATCTTGTAAACTGCATTGATACCCATATCTTTTCTTTTTTCTGTTACATCCTTTTTTAAGCTACCTGTATATTTTGCTATTACTCTGTCGGTAAAACCCATCTTCTTTGCTTTTTTCATGATTTCTTGATTCAAATCCGAAAGCTTAAGGGTTTTGAGCCTTTCCTCCATCTGAACAATTAACTTAACTTTATTTAAAAAGAACATGTCAATTTTCGTTATATCATTTATTTCATCAATTGTGACACCCCTTCTTATTGCTTCTGCAACAACAAGAATCCTTTCGTCATCAATATCTTTAACCTTTTCTTTTATTTCGTCATCAGTAAACTTTTTATAAAATTCCTGTTCCAGCGTAAATATTCCAAGCTCTAACGAACGCAACGCCTTCATCAGTGCAGCTTCAAATGAACTGCTTATTGCCATAACTTCTCCGGTTGCCTTCATCTGAGTTCCCAATGTTCTCTTCGCCTTCACAAACTTATCAAATGGCCATTTCGGTATTTTCACAACCACATAGTCCAGAGTAGGCTCAAAGCATGCATAGGTCTTCCCAGTTACTGCGTTCTGAATTTCATCCAAACCATATCCAATGGCAATTTTTGAAGCCACCTTGGCAATCGGATATCCTGTGGCTTTTGAGGCAAGAGCCGAAGAACGGCTAACTCTCGGATTAACCTCTATAACAGCATACTCAAAACTCGTTGGGTGAAGTGCAAACTGCACATTACATCCTCCCTCAATGCCTAAAGCCGATATAATCTTATGAGACGATGTGCGTAACATCTGGTATTCTTTATCTGAAAGAGTCTGGGAAGGTGCAACAACAATACTGTCTCCAGTATGAACACCTACAGGATCAATATTTTCCATATTGCATACAGTAATAAAGTTTCCTTTACAATCTCTCATAACCTCATACTCAATTTCCTTCCAGCCCGCTATACATTTTTCAATAAGAACCTGGTGCACCCTGCTGAGTCTTAATCCGTTACCACCTATTTCTCTAAGTTCGGATGGATTGTAAACAATGCCTCCACCAGATCCTCCTAGTGTATAGGCAGGTCTTACAATCACCGGGTAACCAATTTCGTCGGCAAATGCCAGTGCATCCTCAATATTGTTTACAACTTTGCTTGGAATACATGGCTCACCTATTCTTTCCATAGTATCCTTAAAGGTCTGTCTGTCCTCAGCCATTTTTATTGCTTCGGTTGCAGTCCCCAAAAGTTTCACATTGTTTTTATCAAGAAATCCTGACTCAGCCAATTCCATGGCAAGGTTAAGCCCTGTCTGCCCACCCAGTGTCGGTAGTATGCTGTCAGGCTTTTCAATTGATATTATCTTTTTTACTACTTCCACTGTAAGCGGTTCTATATAAACTTTATCTGCAATATTTGTATCTGTCATTATGGTTGCAGGATTACTGTTTATCAATACTACCTCCAAGTTCTCTTCCTTTAAAGCTCTGCATGCCTGAGTACCCGCGTAGTCAAATTCCGCAGCCTGTCCTATAATTATCGGACCTGAACCAATGACAAGAACTTTGGTTACATCATTTCTTTTAGGCATCAAATATCCCCCTATTCTATTTTTCAAAAAGCTTTTTAAACTTTAAACGCCTTCATCTTTTCGATAAATTCGTCAAACAGATAAGCTGTATCGTTCTCAGGATGAAACTGTACCGTAAATACAGGCACATCCTTGTATCTTAACCCTTCTATAGTGTTGTCGTTCATATTCCTGTGGCTTACTTCCATTCTAGTCTTTTCCAGAGAGGCCTCAACTATGGCATACCCATGATTCTGCGAAGTTATATACGTCAAATCTTTCTCAAGGTCTTTGACAGGGTGGTTAGAACCCCTGTGTCCATATTTTAGTTTTTCGGTGTCCGCTCCATTAGCCAAGGCGGCAAGCTGATGTCCTAAGCATATTCCAAATATAGGTTTTTCCCCTATAAGTTCTTTTATCTCATTAATTGTATCAACACAGTCCTTCGGGTCTCCCGGGCCATTTGACAACATTATCCCGTCGGGATTTACCGCCATAATTTCTTCAGCCTTTGCATCTGCCGGAAAAACATACACATCACACCCTCTTTTAAGGAGTGAACTCACTATGTTCTGTTTTATCCCCAGATCCACCAAAGATACTCTGTATCCTTCTCCTTTATAGTGAACAACTTCCTTTGTTGTAACACACTGAACCGGGTTCTTTATAGCATATGCCTTTATTTCTTTTATCTTTTCATCAAAATTAAAATCCGGGTCTGTTGAAATAATTCCCCTCATTGTTCCATTATCTCTTAATATCTTGGTAAGTGCCCTTGTGTCGATATCCTTTATGCCTATTATATTATTCCTCTTAAGATAGTCATTTAGCGTCTCTACAGATCTCCAGTTGCTTGGACTGTTGCAAAGCTCTCTTACAACAAATCCTTTAATATGTGTTTTTTTTGATTCAATATCGTCAATATTAACTCCGTAATTGCCGATAAGAGGGTATGTCATCGTTACAACCTGTCCACAGCACGTTGGATCTGTCAATAACTCTTGATAGCCTGTCATCCCAGTATTAAATACTATTTCACCTATAACTTCCCCTTCTATTCCGAAATTCTCGCCTTGAAAAATTGCGCCATTCTCGAGAGCTAAAATAGCTTTCATTATTTTCCCACCCCATAAATAAATTTTGCTTTTCTACTTTTTACCTCATTATCATCCATTTAGAGCCTTGTTTATGTCATCCTTCATTCTTAATGCTTCAGCTCTCGAAGCCTCATGGAATTTATCTTCAGTATATATGCCTTTCCATTGTTCTGATTTATATGCACACATCACGCTTCTCGAAGCATTTACAACAGCACCCAATCCGTCGCAGTTAAATGAATGCACTACGTCTCTGGCCGTCCCTCCTTGAGCTCCATATCCTGGTACAAGAATGTATGACCTCTTTAATATTTTCCTCAAAATTTTTGCCTGGTTGGGGTACGTAGCTCCAACCACTGCACCAACACTGCTGTATCCGTATTTCCCAATGACACTCAAACCCCATTCTTCAACGTTTTCAGCCACAATCTCATATATGCTTTTTCCGTGTTGTGTCAGTATATCCTGAAATTGTCCCGAAGACTTGTTGGAGGTTTTTACCAGCACAAATATTCCTTTTCCCCTATTTCTGCAATCTTCAATAAAAGGTTTTATACCATCTACTCCCAAATACGGATTTACTGTCAGTGCATCAACATCAAATACTGTTTCAGAAACTCCCTGCACTATTTCCGTTTTCCCTATATATGCCGCAGAGTAAGCTTGCGCAGTAGTACCAATATCGTTTCTTTTACCGTCAGCGATTACCAAAAGTCCTTTCTCCTTGGCGTATTTCACCGTCTCATAAAAAGCCTTTAAGCCCTCAAGTCCGTACATTTCGTAGTATGCCATCTGAGGCTTTACCGCAGGGACAATATCGTATATTCCATCTACTATTTTTTTATTAAACTTTAGTATTGCTTCCGATACACCCTTCATGTTTTTCCCATGCTTTTCAAACATCTCTTCCTTTATAAATTCGGGTACATACTCAATTTTTGGGTCAAGTCCTATGATAGACGGATTTTCTTTTTGTTTAATCTTTTCAATTAATACATCAACAAACATCTTAATTCTCTCCCTAAAAATTTATATTATTTAAAGTACCGGTATTATTTGTTACAGCAGTACTTTTTCTCTAACTACAACATTTCCATTTACAATAGTGTAGTATACTATACCGTTCAGTATAAAGCCGTCATATGGTGAATTTTTACTTTTTGACTTTAATTTTGAAATATCCACTGTAAAATCTTCTTCTATGTCTATAATAGTTATATCTGCAGTGTTTCCTATTTCCAAAGCACCCTTGTTGAGCCCTAGTATTTTCGAAGGATTTACACACATCTTTTCAATAATTTGCTCAATAGTAAGGTGCCCGGGCTTAACAAGATAAGTTATCACCAGTGGAAGAGCAGTTTCAAAGCCTACCATTCCGTTAGCCGCAATATTGAACTCCACATTTTTCTCATCAACGTGGTGGGGTGCATGATCTGTTGCAATAATATCTATAGTCCCGTCCTTCAGTCCATCAATAATTGCCTTGATGTCTTTATATGTCCTTAGAGGTGGATTTACCTTTGCAAGTGTATTGAAGTCACTGCATTCCTCTTCTGTCAAAGTAAAATAATGCGGACAGGTTTCACACGTCACTTTTACACCACGCTTTTTTGCATTACGGATTAAGTCTACAGAAAGCTCAGTGCTTACATGGGCAATATGAATAGGTACTTTTGTATACTCGGACAGTATCAGATCCCTTGCAATACTTATTTCCTCAGCTGCAGACGGTATTCCCCTAAGCCCTAAAAGTGTGGATTGAAGCCCTTCATTCATAACGCCTTGGTCTGAAAGATCTAAGTCTTCACTGTGTGATATAACAGTTATATCAAAAACAGATGAGTATTCCAGAGCTTTTTTCATAATTGATGCTCTGCTAACCGGCAAGCCATCGTCTGATATGGCTACTGCACCAGCAAACTTCAACTCACCTATTTCTGAAAGTTCTTCTCCTTTTAATCCCTTTGTTATGGCTCCTATAGGATAAACATTAACAACTCCATCCTGCTTTGCCTTGTTAATGATATACTTAACAATAGATTCGCTGTCTACCACTGGATTTGTGTTTGGCATACATGCAATAGAAGTGAATCCTCCCATTGCGGCACTTCTTGTTCCGCTTTCAATGTCCTCCTTATATTCAAATCCCGGTTCTCTCAAGTGACAGTGTGCATCAACCAACCCTGGAATAACATATTTGCCATCTGCATATATCACGTCTCCACCTAAAAGCTCCAAATTCTGTCCTATCTCAACTATATTTCCATCTTCAACCAGTATATCCATAACACCATTGAGTTTTGTTTTTGCATCGACAACATGTCCATTCTTAATTAATATCTTCACCATGTTCCCTCCTTGTTAAAAGGTATAAAAGAGCCATCCTTATTGCAACACCGTTTGTAACCTGTTCATTAATCAGCGACCTGTCACTGTCAACAACTGATGTTGACAGCTCAACACCCCTGTTTACAGGTCCTGGATGCAATATCAGAGCATCTTCTTTTGCAAGTTTTAAGCGCTTTTCATCAAGTCCAAAAAATCTGGTATACTCCCTTATTGTAGGAAACAGGGCTCTTTTCTGCCTTTCCAGCTGAATCCTTAATCCCATCACAACATCGGCATCAATCAACGCTTCCTGTACTGTACTGAAAACTTTTGCACCTGCCTTGTCCAGTTCAGGCGGCAAAAGAGTTGCCGGTCCTGCAACACTTACCTCCGCTCCAAGCTTCAGCATCCCCCAGATATTACTTCTTGCTACCCTGCTGTGGTATATGTCCCCTAATATGGCTACTTTCACTCCTTTAAGGCTTCCTTTTTTATCTACAATTGTAAACATGTCAAGAAGTGCCTGTGTAGGGTGCTCATTCATTCCGTCACCAGCATTTATGACGGAAGCCTTTACGTTCTTCGCTAAAAGATGCGGTGCACCTGACATCGGATGTCTTATGACTATTACATCCGCGCCCATCATATCTATAGTTTTTCCTGTATCAATAAGAGTCTCTCCTTTTGCAACGCTACTTGAAGATGCTGAAACATTAGCAGCACTTGAACTCATATACTTTGCTGCAAGCTCGAAAGACAGTCTTGTCCTAGTACTGTTCTCATAAAACAAGGTTATTATGGATCTTCCCTGTAAATGAGGAGTTTTCTTGTTTTTTGATTCCAAAATGACTTTCATTGTTTTTGCAGTGTTTAAAATGTATTCAATTTCTTCTGCTGTCAGTTCTTTAATTCCAAGTAAATCCTTTGACTTTAATCTCATCTCTACACCTCGCTCATAATAAACTTATATCTTAAATTAAAAACATAATTAATACCTTATTATAAAAGCTTCGGGACGTCGAGTCCCTCGCTTTTTTGCCTCCTTCATTTCATTCCAAGAGACCTAATAAAATTTCGTACCCATCGAGGGTACGGGAGTTTTGCCTCTTTCATTCCACTCCAAGAGGCCTAATAAAAATAGTAAGGAGGAATCTCCTTACTATTCGTCAGAAATAAGTACATTTTTAATTTTACCAACAACAAAACTCTCATTATCATAAACGGGAAAAGCAGTACACATCTCAACTATACCCTTTATTTTTTCATTATAGATGTTCACAATACTTTTCATCACAATAATCCTTTCTAACTATATTGAATGCGATAAAGATTTTACATCACACTTCAATTTCTATCATCCGTCACTTAGTGACTTATTCCCTTTTCCATATCTCCTATTGTTACTTTATTTACACGATCCACCTCGTACAACTTGACATTTACAACCTCAAACTTTGAAGTTGGAACATTCTTACCAACATAATCTGCACGAATAGGAAGCTCCCTATGACCTCTATCAATCAATACGGCAAGCTGTATCATCCGGGGTCTTCCGCTATCCATTAAAGCATCAATAGCTGCCCGAACTGTCCTGCCGGTATATATAACATCATCTACAAGCACTATTCTCTTTCCTGTGATAGAAAAATCTATTTCAGTTCCGTTAATAACCGGATGCTCCGCCAAAAGACTCAAGTCATCTCTATAGAGAGTAATATCAAGTATACCGACAGGTATATCCTTTCCTTCAACACCTTTGATTTTTTCTGCAATCATCTTTGCCAAAGGTACGCCGCGGCGCTGTATGCCTATTAATACTAAATCTTCTATACCTTTATTCTTTTCGATAATCTCATGAGCTATTCTAGTAACTGCTCTTACTATCCCACTCTCATCCATTATTACTGCTTTATCCATAGCTTGTACTCCCCATTTAAATTTAATTCTCGTAAAGGTACTATATATATGACCTTTATGAGCACTTACGCCTCACTCGAATTTCATTTCACTACAATAGACCTAACAAAATTTCGTACCCATCGAGGGTACTCAATTTTGCCTCTTTCATTTCACTCCAAGAGACCTAATAAAAAGCTCCCTGCCGTATGGCAAGAAGCTAAAGCACATATCTAACAAAACAATAATATGTTTATCTTTGACAAATCTTACCTTTTAAGCCTCTCTGGACTAAATTAAAGGTCTACGTATTTAATTTGATATAATCTTAACACAACATAGATTTATTGTCTACACATTTATTCATTATTTTTCTACTTATTATTCTTAATTTAATTGCTTAATTTTCCCACTTATAGTATTTTGAGGCTCTGGTTGCTCACAAATACTTTGGGAAAGCTGAGTTAATTACTACTTTATCCACTTTTTATATATGTTACAATATCCAAAGTCCATTTAAAATGCTTATTGCAAAATATCTTTAATTCAGCTTCTTGTTTTAATCCTAGGTTGTTTTTTAAGATTTATGCCGAATATTCCACCTATACTTCCTGTTATAATGCCTATAATAAACATTGTTATAACATGCCTGTTTATCACAAAATCTCTAAAGACAATATTGCTGAGCAAAAACAAAACCAACATATATACAAAACCTATTATCCCGCCATTTAACCACCCTCTATCTCTTATGTTGCTAGCAGCAGACCAGCCTGCAAAAATTATACTTACCAATGTTGTTATTATTACCACAGCAGGCATATAATCTTCTGCAAAATCAACCAGTGTCAGAAAGTATGCAAATACTGCAAAAACAGGTATTGTAATAATGTATGATATCATTATCCCTTTTGTAATGTTAACAATATTTGAATGCTCGTTAATTATATTTTTTGCCGTTTGCCTCTTATTAATCATAACAACCCCCAGTGATATTAGTTTTTATACTAATAATCTATTGTGGTTTATTATGAGTTAGAACCAAAACAATATTTCATTAAGGCAGTATAATCAAAAAACATCAAAATAATTCTTGTTAATTCTTGTTTTAGTTTTTTTCGCTATTTATAACATTATGATGACATAATAACTATATTTAATGAAATAATCCAAGCAAAAATGGTCTAAACTAAATAAGAATAAGAATTTAATAAAGCTGGGAGGTTCAAATATGGGATTTTGGGATATTTTCATTAATACAAATTCAAGTATGAAGCCTGAAGACAAGGATAAAATTGAACCGGAGATAAATACCACTAAATATCAGCCCTTTAATGAGGAATTCTCCATTGATATGACAACAGAACCTTATGGTAATGATATGTCAAGTGCAAACAATTCTTATTCAAACAACGGGGTTAAACTTTCTGATGCACGCAATACTCTTAGATTGGTGTACAGCGGTATACTCGCTAAAAGCGGTGCAGAAGAGATTTATGCGGTGGTAGGTTATGGTAACAACCTGAATTGGGAAGATACAGTAAATTATCCTATGTATAAAATAGTTGACGGAAAATTTGAACTAATGCTTCCTGTTACTAGAACGGGAAATATCAATATAGCTTTTAAAGACTCTAACGATAACTGGGATAATAATTCAGGGCTAAATTACAGTTTTACAAATTATATTTACGAGGGTAGTCATTAGACTCCCTCCCTTTTTAGGACCATTTCCTGAAAGGAAATTCGGCAAAAAGCTTTGGGACTCGATGTCCCGAAGCTTTTTATTATTTTGAAAGCATTTCTGTTTTTAGAGTTTATTCTTCCCTTAATCGTCTTATAAACTCTTCCTGTTCAATTTTAAGCTTCTCAATATAATTATTTAACAGGGTTTGAGAGTTATAGTCCATATATGTTATTTTAAGACCATACTCATAATCAATTTCACGACTCATCCTCCACATTATTTTAGCTCCTACAAATATTTCAATACCTTCAAAGTAAAATCTGATCTCAAGAGCTTCGCCTTCAGCAACTTCTTTTCTTGCACATAGCATCAAACCGTTATAACTGATGTTTTTTATTATGGCTACAAATTCATCTGCAATTGCTATGTTCTTCACATCAGCATAAAGCGAAACAGGATAACGCTCATGAGCTCTGTTATTTATGACAAACTCTTCATTGTTGAGTGCAAGCTTCAATATACCTTTACGAGTACTTATACTGATCACTTGGCAACTTGTAAGATATATCTTTTTATCTCTTTCAAGACCAAGTACAACCGGGTCACCTTCCAGAAAATCAATATGATTATAATCGCTGCTTATCTTTACACAAATCACATCGTCACTTATTTCCCGTACTACGTCCATTACAATGCTTTTCATCTGAAAAGCATTAGAATAATGACTTATAGATATAACATCACCGGATTTGATAAACATAACCCCTCCAGATTTTTTGCCTTTTTGTAACACATGTCATTTCTTATCCAAGAAGTGTGGTAAAAAACTGCTTCTGCAACCAAAATAGCTTTTAGCTTCAAAAGCAGTCTTTAAGCCTGCGATATGTAAATAAAACATTATGCTTCCTTAGGTCCTTCTACAACACGAACCGCTGTTCTTATAACCTTAATCTTTGTTTTGTCAACACCTGTTTCAATTGTAATCTCATCATCTTTAATGTTTATTACCTTACCCATAATGCCACCTGAAGTTAAAATACTATCCCCTACTTTTAATGCATCTCTCATTTCCTTTTCCTTCTTCTCTCTTTTCTTCTGCGGTCTATAAATCATCATGTAAAAAATACCGATAAAAAAGACAAGCATTAGAAGTGAATACACATTTGGATCAATCATAATCGTCCTCCCTTAATTTTTTTATGTATTTATATTTAATAAAACCACATTTATCAATTCTATTTATATCCAAAGCTCGAAAAAAACTCTTTCCTAAAATCACCTAGCCTGTCATCAATTATAGCCTGTCTTACATTTTCCATCAAGTTTAATAAAAATCTTAAGTTATGCCATGTGGTTAACCTTATACCAAGTACTTCTCCAGCCTTTAAAAGGTGTCTTATATATGCCCGGGTAAAATTTCTACAGGCATAACAATCGCACTCGGGATCCAGACTTGAATAGTCCCTTGCATATGCGGCATCTCTTATAATGACTCTTCCCCGACTTGTTATTGTTGTACCGTTTCGACCTATTCTGGTAGGAAGAACACAGTCAAACATATCAATCCCTCTGATGGCACCTTCAATCAAATAGTCAGGACTTCCTACCCCCATAAGGTATCTAGGTTTATCTACCGGCAACAGCGGAACTGTACATTCAAGCATTGCATACATTTCTTCTGCGGGTTCACCAACACTCAATCCTCCTATGGCATATCCCGGAAAATCCAATTCTAAAAGCCCATATGCACTTTGTTCCCGGAGGTCTTTATACATTCCCCCCTGAACAATACCAAAAAGCGCTTGTTTTTCCGGATTGCTGTGGGCATCCTTACATCTTTTTGCCCATCTTGTCGTCCTCTCAAGAGAGTCCTTTGCATAATCATATTCAGCAGGATATGGTATGCATTCATCAAAAGCCATAATTATGTCGGCTCCCAAGTCATTCTGTATTCTTGTTGCTGTCTCAGGCGTAAAAAAATGCTTTGAGCCGTCTATATGGGATTTGAATGTAACACCTTCCTCCTTTATTTCCCTGAAATCACCTAAGCTGAATACCTGAAACCCCCCACTGTCGGTAAGAACCGACCTATCCCATGACATAAACCCGTGAAGTCCTCCCGCTTCTTTAACAATATCTTCTCCGGGTCTCATATGAAGGTGGTATGTATTACCCAAAATAATTTGAGCTCCAATACCCTTAAGCTCATCAGGAGACATACCCTTTACGGTAGCTTGCGTGCCTACCGGCATGAAAGCTGGAGTATCAAAAGAACCGTGAGGGGTATGTACCTTTCCAAGCCTTGCACCAGTCTGTTTGCATGTTTTTATCAGTTCATATCTTATTGCACTCATATTTCTCCTTTAAGATTCAATATCATGTATTAAAATCAGATTTTACTTTATAAACATTGCATCACCAAAACTAAAAAACCTATAACGCTCTTTAACTGCTGTGTAATATGCTTTCATTGTCATATCCTTCCCTGAAAAAGCACTGACCAGCATAATAAGCGTCGATTCCGGCAAATGAAAATTTGTTATCAGAGCATCAACTGTTTTAAATCTGTAACCGGGATAAATAAAAATATCAGTCCATCCGCTTTGAGCCTTCACTCTGCCATTTTCATCCCCTGCCGTCTCTAAAACCCTGCAACTTGTAGTACCCACTGCAATAATTCTTTTTCCGTTATCTTTTGCCTTATTTATTTTATCGCAATCTTCTTCATTTATCCTGTAATACTCACTGTGCATTTTATGCTCAACAATACTTTCGGCTTTTACCGGTCTGAATGTTCCCAATCCTACATGAAGAGTAACATAAGCCGTGTCTATACCTTTATTAGCTATTTCATCCAAAAGACTGGTTGTAAAATGGAGTCCCGCAGTAGGTGCAGCTGCCGAACCACGATATTTTGAATACACAGTCTGATACCTCTCTTCATCTTCAAGCTTTTTTGTTATATAGGGAGGAAGAGGTACAATTCCAACCTTATCAAGAACCTGTTCAAATACTCCATCATATTCAAACCGCACCAGCCTGTTACCTTCTTCAACCACTTCTATGATTTCAGCCTTTAGCTCACCGTTCCCAAAAACAAATCTGCTTCCCTCTTTCGCACGTCTGCCTGGTTTTAAAATAACTTCCCATATATCCCCGTTTATTCTCTTTAAAAGTACAAACTCAATCTTACCGCCTGTTCCTTCCTTCTCACCTAATAACCTGGCAGGAATAACCCTAGTATCATTTAAAACAAGACAGTCACCTTGATTTAAGTATTCCAAAATATCTTTAAACAGTTTATTGTTGCTCTCTCCTGTAGATCTATCAAGAACCATCAATCTCGACATATGCCTTTCTTTCAAAGGCTCCTGTGCAATTAGTTCGTGCGGCAGATCATAGTAAAAATCACTTACTTTCATACTCTATCCAACACCATTTCTTTATTTATTAAGATTTGTATATTTTGCATATAGAATAATAACACTAAAACACTATTAATATCAAGGCATTAATTATATTTTTTTAAAAACAAAATTTCGTGCCCTTCAAGGGCACAAAATTTTGCCTCTTTCATTTCACTCCAAGAGACCTAAAAAAAGCCCTTGAGTTTATAAATTACCCTCGGGCTTTCATGTGTGTTCTACTCAACTTTAGTTCCAACAAAATAATGTGTAAGAATCTGATCATATTTATAACCGTTATCCGCCATTCCCTTGGCTCCTTCCTGACTCATTCCTACCGCATGACCCCATCCTCTTCCCTTGAAAGTATAGAGCGTTGGAACAAGTGGTATATTCTTCTTCCCTGAAGAACTTATTACATATGCATTTTTGTTGTTTGCTTTTATTGTTTTAAGTCCGGCGGCTGTCATTACTTTTTTTTCTCCAAGCTGTGTTTGGACAGTATCTTCATCCTCACCTATCAATGCTACATCAGCATCTGTGTATATGTAGTACCACTGGCTATCAAGACTCAGGAAATTTCTTGTCCCACCGTTTTTATAAACATTGTTGTCCTTGGTTCCCCTCACAGCAAGCTCAATTGCCCTTCCTGCTTCTGACCTTTTTGTTACATCAATTGCTACAATATCTCCTAAATTATATCCTCTGTCTGTCATAACCTGCTTTATTTTCTGAGCTGTGTATGAAACCTCCCAATTATAATGCCATGAATTTCCCGACTCATATTTATCTTCAACACTTTTAAGATAAGGGTATCCATCACTTCCCCATACATTTTTAACGTCTTCGGTACATCCGCCGCTTGAACTGAAATAAAACACTGATGCAGGCTTACCGTTATATGTAACAATTTGTCCCTTTGTGTCATCTACTGCTTTGTTAGTTGAAGCAGCTTCACCGTTATAACCTTTATAAACCTGTGAATTGACTGTCGTACACATATTGAATCCAAGTCTTATGTACTTGGACACATTATTCAAGGTATACGTCCTTGCCGATACAGCCTGTGCCTTTAAAGCCTCCGGGTGGGAGCTTGCTTGTATTTCGTAGGGTACTACACCGTACAGGTACTGTTCTGTAGGAAGAATATTTACAACCGTCATATCACTTCCTGAAAGTCTCCTGACTTCAAGTTCTCCTCTGTATCTTTTATCATCACTGTTATTGATCCTGAATATTTTTATACCATTATCCGCTATCGGATGCACCTGAAATACACTCGCCTGACTGTCGAACAAAAGCATAACCTGACCGTCTTCCGACAAAGCTGTTATTCTTGTTGGAGATGGCGGTACTATTTCATAGTCATTACTTCCCAATATAGTATCTATTGTATGTAAAATTGACATCTTTGCACCGTTTTCATCAATGTAAAAACCCGTCCATATTTCCCATTTGTCCGTATAAGCCGGATATACATCTATTCCTTTGTGCTTGATCTCCTCAAGCGTTGTATTCATGTCTTTAATATCTTTGAAGTCTCCGCCTATTTTTACATGATACGCACCAATCTTCACTCCGTCCGGAATCTTTCCCGAATCTGGGCTATATTCAACAAAACTGCCGTTATTAACTGAAAAAAACGCATCCTTTCGTATTATTACTGCGTTATTTGTTTTCTCTTCGGTAAGCATAAAAAAGGAATTATCTTTAAAACACCCCAACTGCAAACCGTTTTGACTATCAACCCGAAAACTGGAAAGGGCTGTATACTGTTTTGTCTGTGAATCGTTAAAATAAAGACCAATCCTCACCTTTTCAGGGATTTCCGGATAAGCTGAAACAATAGAATTTGAACATAAAAACATTAAAAAAACAAATCCCAAAAAGAATAATTTCTTTCTTGAAATGGACATAACCCAGTGCAAGTGTGTGTCTTTCTCATCATGACACATCTTTAAGCTACAGTACTTCATACTTTTCCTCCATTTTATCTTTTGTAATAATTAGTTTTAACCAAAACCAATATAAAATGTTTCATGCAAAATATATAGAATCATTTTCGTGATTAATATACAAGCATATTTATCTATATTTAATTCGACAAAAGCTTCCATTTCCCTTCTTTGTAACACAAATGTAAAATTTGTTCTGACAGAATAATTAAAAATTAGTTAAAAAATCATTTGACATATTTATCTTTTAGTGTTAATATACTTAAAAATAATAAAATTTGGTTTGATAGAGGTGCGGTTTTCAATAGTAGGCTTTCCAAAAAGTATGGGATTTGGAGAGGAAAGTTGAAAGGGTAAATCGCCGAAGAATGTATCCCCCATAAGAGTACATTCTGGTTATACGGTTAACAGCTGTATAACTGTCATCAATATATTGATGGAGCGCTATCAGTTCATAAAATTTGCAGATAAAATGCATCTATAATTAACAAATGAACTGCTGGTATCCATTACCAGCTTTTTTAATTTAGCAAGATTTTACAAAATGAAATCTTGCTAAGATTGAATACCATTGATGGTATGGAATTTCATTTGGTGATTTATATAGCCATATAGCAATGAGGTCTGTATGCAGAAAACAGACAAAAATATTCTAATAATTTGCAGGAGGTTTTATTTATGAAAAAAATTAATTTGGCAGTTGTCGGAGCAACAGGTATGGTAGGTCAAACATTTATTAAAGTACTAGAAGAAAGAAATTTACCTATTGAAAATATGTATTTTTTTTCTTCAAGCCGTTCAGCAGGCAAAAAAATTACTTTCAACGCAAAGGATTACACTGTAGAGGAACTCACTGAAACATCTTTTGACAGGGGCATAGATATAGCCTTATTCTCAGCAGGAGGAAGTATCAGTGAGAAATTTGCACCCATAGCAGTCTCTAAAGGATGTGTTGTTGTAGACAATAGTAGCCAGTGGAGAATGGATCCCAATGTTCCTTTAGTTGTACCCGAAGTAAACTCCAATGACATATCCTGGCATAAAGGGATCATTTCCAATCCGAATTGTTCTACAATACAGGCAGTTGTTGCATTAAAGCCTTTACACGACAAATACACAATTAAGAGAATAGTGTATTCAACATATCAGGCTGTATCCGGTGCCGGTATGAAAGGCTATAATGATCTTCAAAACGGACTTAAAGGAGAGGCTCCCCAGAAATTCCCTCATCCTATTGCAGGAAATTGTCTTCCCCATATAGATGTTTTCCTTCCAAACGGATACACCAAGGAAGAAATGAAAATGATAGAGGAAACACAGAAAATATTGGGTGACCAAAACCTTAAAATTACAGCTACAACTGTAAGAGTCCCGGTATATAACAGTCATAGTGAATCAATAAATGTTGAATTCGAAAAGCAGTTTGACCTTGCAGAGTTAAGGAATGTACTTGAAAACGCACCCGGTATAGTAGTACAGGATGATCCTCAGAACAATGTTTACCCTATGGCAGTAAATGCAACTGACAAGGATGAAACCTTTGTGGGCAGAATCCGCAGGGATGAAAGCGTAGAAAGCGGAATTAACATGTGGGTTGTTGCCGACAATATAAGAAAAGGTGCTGCTGTTAATGCGGTTCAAATAGCACAAGAACTTATAAAAATGTGGGAAAAGTAATCTGAAATTTTATTAATAAAGTATTTGATTGTGAAATATATAATAAGGAATAGCTGAAATACCAAGTAAAAAGAATGAAAGGATGTTTAATATGAGAAAGCCAGTATTTACCGGAGCAGGTGTGGCAATAGTAACTCCCTTTAATAGCAACGGCATTGATTTTGAGAAGTTAGGCGAACTAATTGACTTTCAAATAAAAGAAGGAATTGACTCTATTGTTATCTGCGGAACTACAGGAGAGGCTTCCACCATGCCTGATGTCGAACACAAATCAGCTATAAAATTTGCTGTTGAAAAAGTCGGCAAGAGAGTACCTGTTATTGCAGGAACAGGAAGCAATGACACCCTTCACGCAATTGAGTTGAGTAAATATGCACAAGAAGTTGGTGCAGATGCAATTTTAAGCGTAACACCCTATTATAATAAAACAAACCAGAAAGGACTTTATGAGCATTTCAAACTAATAGCAGAAAGCATAAAGATTCCTGTGGTGCTATACAATGTACCATCAAGAACCAATCTGAATATTGACCCTCAGACAGTAAAGGCTTTGTCTGAAATAGATAACATTGTAGCCGTTAAAGAGTGCAATTTAAACCAAGTTGGAGAAATAAGAAAGCTGGTAAGCAACGATTTCGCTATTTACTCGGGTAATGATGATCAGATTCTTCCCCTGCTTGCATTGGGCGGAAGCGGAGTAATATCAGTTATGGCAAATATAGTTCCGAAGCAGACCCATGATCTGGTAGCTAAATTCCTTTCGGGCGACATTGAGGGTAGCAGGAAAATACAGCTTGACCTTTTGGAGCTTATAAAAGCTTTATTTGTTGATGTCAGCCCAATACCGGTTAAAGCTGCTATGAACCTTATGGGAATGAATGTAGGCAAATGCCGTATGCCCCTAGTTGATATGAGTGATAAAAATCTTGATATCTTAAAGTCTACACTAAAAAATTACGGTCTCATATAATATTAAAACGCCGTATTGTTTATACGGCGTTTCCATTTTTGAGCCATTTTACGATAATTAAATTATAATATCACCTTAAAATACTAATGTAAAAAAGGAAGTGCTTATCAAATGATAAAAGTGTTATTAAGCGGTTGCAACGGCAAAATGGGTCAGGTAATAGCCAAGCTTATACAAGAGAGGGATGACTTAAAAATCATTGCAGGGTACGATGTTAATACATCAACACAGAATTCATACCCGGTTTACAATGATCTTAAAAAATGCAACACTGAAATTGATGTAATAATTGATTTTTCACACCCATCTGCACTGGAAAGCCTGATTGAATTTGCAGCATCGAAAAAAATACCTGCTGTCATTTCAACTACAGGATTATCCAGCACACAGATAAACATACTCAAGGATGTATCAAAATATATTCCTATTTTCTTTTCAGCGAACATGTCAATAGGAGTAAACCTTCTTATGGACCTGGTAAAAAAAGCTGCAAAAGTACTTGAAGACCATTTTGATATTGAAATTGTTGAAAAACACCATAATCTGAAAATTGATGCCCCGAGCGGAACTGCTTTAGCTATTGCCGACGAAATAAACTCAGTTCTTAATGAACCTCAGGAATACATGTATGACAGACACTCAAGAAGAAAAAAAAGAAGCAAAAGGGAAATTGGTATACATGCTGTAAGAGGAGGAACCATAGTTGGCGAACATTCAGTTATTTTTGCAGGCAATGATGAGATAATTGAAATAAACCACATTGCGATGTCAAAAGAGATTTTTGCAGTAGGTTCTCTTAACGCAGCTGTATTTTTGCATGATAAAAAACCGGGTATGTATAATATGAACGACCTTATACAAAGTAAATAGAAAAATCACTATAATCAGTTTATAACTGCATAATAGCAGGAGGTGTTTATTCGTATGACTCAAAAACCCGTTACCAATATTGATGTGTATTACAATATTGCATTAATTACTCTTGATAATCTTCCCGATGACATCAGGTTAATATCAGAAATATTCACATCAATTGCTCAAGAAAATGTTAATATTGATATGGTGAGCAAAGCTCCTCCATACATAGGAAACGTAAACATATCCTTTAGTCTTCCTTCGGATGACCTTGTTAAGGCTATAACTGCATTAAACCGATATAAGAATAGTGTTCCAGAGTTGATTGTGGAGGTGGACGCTTATAACACAAAAGTGTCCGTTTACGGGAAAGAAATGAAAAACATTCCTGGTGTGGCAGCTAAACTCTTTACCCTTCTTGCAAATGAAGATATACAGATTAAGCTTGTTACCACATCAGAAGTTGATATATCATGCCTTATACACGAGAAAGATGCAGACAAAGCAATAGCCTCAATAAAGAAGGAATACTCTTTGGATTAATAGTTGATAAAAGCTCGAGAACATCGAATCCTCGGGCTTTCTCCTTATTTATTTCACTCCGGCAAGCATAGTATAAGCTTAACAACTCAACTTTCCCACAGAATTATGGGCTCTTTGCCACTAACGCAATATTGCGCCAGTTTTTTATTCTTTAAAATTCAATTCCTTTTCTCGCACCTATTCCCTTTTCAAAAGGATGCTTTACTTTTGCAATCTCTGAAATATAGTCAGCCAAATCCATTATTTCCTTCGGAACATTCCTTCCGGTTAATATGACTTCCATTTTCTCAGGTTTACTTTTCAAAAAATCAACGACACGTTTTATGTCAAGTAAACCATTGCCCATTGCTGCCATTATTTCATCAAGTATGAGCACATCACATTCTCCTTTATCCCCTGTTGCTTCTACGAATCCAAATGCTTTATTTACTTCTTCCCTTAGCTCATTTATCTCTTTCTCATTTAGGTTCCATATAAACCCTCTTTTTTCCTCAAACCTGTACAGTTTAAAATCAGGCTCCAGCCTTTTTAACGCATTTAATTCCCCGGTATCAGTGCTTTTTAAAAACTGCACCATACTGACCTTAAGACCCCTTCCGCATGCCCTTATTCCCTGTCCTATAGCTGCCGTAGTCTTCCCTTTTCCGTCCCCTGTATAAACTTGTATTAATCCTCTCTCCATCTCATACACGCTCTTTCAGATTATTTTACTACATTTTAGCAGTTGTCCAATGATTTTTCAACCGTATAAGGTCTTTTAACTTTCCAAAAAATTTATTATAAAAGGTATTGACACTAATAAGATATGCTAGTATAATTTATAATGCTGATTCAAGAAACCCTTATTATTTCATGTTCAGCGGGAATTTTATATACGCGGTCGTGGTGGAATTGGCAGACACGTACGTTTGAGGGGCGTATGCGCGAGCATGTGGGTTCAAGTCCCACCGTCCGCACCAAACGGAACCATCGAGCAATCGGTGGTTTTCTTATATTTAATTCCTTTTAACAAAGTAAAAGGAACAAAAACGGGCAGAACTCAAGTTTTTTGCGAAATTTACATAAAATATTATTTGGAGTGTGTAGAATGAACTGGTTAAGAAGAGTTATGGCAGGAAGATATGGCAGTGATCAATTATCAACAGCCCTTCTCTTTCTATCAATATTTTTAATGATTGTTTTCCGGATTTCACGCTGGCTTCAGTTTTTTTCATTTCTGAGCTATATCCTCCTTCTGATAGCTTTATACAGAATGTTTTCAAAGGATATCAACAAGCGCAGAATGGAAAATTATAAATTTGCTATGCTCATGAGTCCGGTTTACGCTCGGATGCATAAATATATCAATAGATTACAAGATTTAAAAGTACACAAATACTTCCGCTGTCCCGATTGCAAACAAAAACTACGTGTTCCTAAAGGTAAAGGCAAAATACAAATTACCTGTCGGGTATGTAAAAAGGAATTTATAAGAAAGACTTGAGGCTGATAATAAAATATGTAGACAATACTTCTTTTAATTATCTCAAATATCTTTATGACCTTTGCGTGGTACGGTCGCCTAAAGTAATAATTCACAATCTATATTGAATGCGATATAGATTGTTACATTGCAGTTCAATTTCAAATGGAATTATGCAGTTTCTTTTAGGTTATTCATATTTAAGAGATGCTGCAAGGTCAATCTTTGAGGATTTCATTGCAGGACCCATAGATGTTGCAATCATTACAAAAGAACCTGCCAGAACATATGTTATAAAAGATGACACAGGATATGCTACCTCCATGTCCTCACTTATGCCTATCATTACTGTTATCATAATGATACTTCCCATAACTCCAAGAATACCTCCAATGATTCCACCGGTAAGTGCTTCAATCAAAATCATTGTAAGTATCTGCTTTCTGCTCATTCCTACCGACCTGAAAATAGCGATTGAATGTTTACGTTCTATAAAACTGATAATAAGGTTATTAATAACTCCAAAAACTCCAATAATCAATGCTAGTATGGAAAAAATCTGCATAAACATAACCACTTGTTGATTTCCGGTTATATTCTCCTCAATTATCTTATCTCTGCTTCTTATATAGGGGCTGTACCTACGAAAGCTATTCTTTAAGTTTTCTGCTACTATTTCCTGATCAACTGACCCCTGAATAAAATAATGGTCAGCGTACTTATCCTGCATATCATTAATCAGAAAACGTTCAGCAGCAAGAGCCCACTGCTTTGAACCCAGTATCTCATTAAAGAATCCAATGACCTTGTATGATTTAATTCCACTATTCATCTTCATCTGAATAACATCTCCATTTTCAAGACCCAGTTTTTCTTTTAATGCCGAAGTAACAATTATATTTCTCTCATTATTCAGCTTAATCAGCACTTCTGACACATTCTGTCCGTCCTCCATTTTTATATCCCAGAATCTTTCAAAATTATTAATATCAGTACTCTTTATACTAACTTTCTCATCCTTCCCTTTTATTTCTATGCCATAATAGGAGTAATCCGGATAAACATAAGCAACTCCAGAAATATTTCTGATAATACGTTCTGTGTTCAAGCTGTTAGTATATAAATACATCTCGACATCAAAATTACTGTTTTTGTACATATCCATGACACTTAAAACACTGTTATAGCCTACTGTGTTAATAAAGAGGAGACTTGAAATTCCAATAGCCAGCATAGATATGTTGTTTAATATGCTTTTATTTTCCCTCAGATTTTTTGCGGCCAGCATTCCAATATTACCGAAAATAAATACATATAGCCTTTCGAAAGCTTTAGCAAATAAAGCTGTAAAATAAGGTACCAATACAATAATTGCTACAAGGGAGAGTATCATTCCTCCTCCGCCAAACAGAGGTCTCAAATCATCATCCTTTTGAAAAATTGTAGTAAGGGATAAGCCCATTAATATTATTCCAATGATAAGCCTTATATTTTTATACTTGACCGGCTTTGAAATTGTATTGAGTATTACATCTTTAACAGGTATTCTTGAGACTTTTGTAATGGGAACAATAGAACTAACAAAACACAATACAACCGCTAACAAGAGTGCAGTTATCATACCTTGCAAAGAAAAATTTACAGCCATATCGAAACTTGCTTCATTCCATGAATTAAGCAAGTTTGAAAATATGTAAGCAAAACCATACAACATCCCTACACCGGACAATACCCCTGCAATTCCTCCAATTATTCCATACAAGAAGCTTTCGCCCAGCAGTATAAAATCCGTCATTTTTCTTGTAGCTCCAATACTCCTGAAAGTACCGATAGCTGGAAGCCTCTCTATTGTAATAACCTTAAAAGAAGAATATATAATAAAGATACTCATAAAGAAAACTATGCTTGACAAGGCAAGAAACACTAAACTTATCATTGACATCTCACTTTCAATTTCACTAAGTGGAATTGCTTCTAAAAATATATAGTTTTTATATTCCTTTGAAAGTTGCTCTATTGTTTCCTGAACACCATATCCTTGCTTAAGTTTTACATATGCAACTGTAACCTTACCCATAGAATTACTCATAGCCGCGATATAATTTACCGGAACAACCGCCTGAATCTGAGCTCCCATACGGGTAAAGGGGCCGCTTGCAGTAGCAATTCCACAGATAGAAAATTTCTTTTTATTGCCTTGCAAACTCAATTCCATCCAGTCTCCCGTTTTTAGTCCATAGCTTTTTGCTGTCATATCATCAATAATGATTTTATTCCCTTCAAATGGATATATGTCCTTTTCCTCCACTAATTTGAATGGATTCATCTTTTCAAGCTCATCTATACTCACTCCATGAATGGATACCTCTACTTCTTCCTGTTTGCCCGTTATGTATATTCCCACTGCATCTATCTGACCAGCAATATATTCGAACATTTCCTTATGCTTTTTAAAGGTTTGAGTATATAAAAAAGGTGTAGCCGATTTATTATTCCTCATAATAATAATATCAGAGCTTCCACAGTATCCGCGTATTGTATTGGTAATCATATCTGTAAGGCTACCGGATATAGCCATAGATGCAAAAAACACTCCTGTTGACAGGACTATTGAAAGAATTATCAGGAAAGTTCTCAACTTTTTTTCCCATATGCTTTTTAATAAGTATCTGAATATGATTCTCATTAAATTATCTCCGTATTAATTGTTCTTTTGCAACATTCGTATCATTTTTTGTATCATTCTTTGTATCATTCTTTGTATCATTTTCTGTCTCACTCTATATATAACGAAAAAAGCATTAAAAGTTTGAAATATTTATAAACAAATTGACAAAACAATCAATATGTCAACATAGTGGTTTGATATTAGTTTATCACGCTTCAATATACTTGGCTATTTATTAATTAAAAAAGAAAAAATGAGAGGGCTTGCCCTCTCACATATCTATATCTGCTTTGATTTTTTCTTATTATCATCTTTGCTATCTTCTTGCATTTTATAACTGACTTTTTCTGCATAACGGGCAATAAATATTCCGCCTATAATAAAAATAGTAGCAACAACTACAATAGTTATAGACATTGCATCCATCTGTTCTCACCTCCTTTATCTGTTAATCAGATAAAGAGGCTGTCCCGTTTATACTTACTTCCGTGAAAATAATGGGGAATTGTCTGCTTAATTTCCTTTCTGTAATCTATCGGTAATCGAACACCGGAAACAGTTGATTCAACTACATAAGTATTGTATACATTTTCAATAAAATCAATATAAAACTCAGAATATGTTGATTGGCTGGAAAACTCTCTGCTTTCTTTTGTAATTAAAGCAGAATCCATTTGAACATCATTCTTTAAAAAAATGACAACAACGGGATTCTCTTTATGGCTGATCAAGCACTCATTGTTATTCCCGTTATCACCCGGTAACAACTGAAACAACAAAAACAGTAATATAATTATATGCAATTGTTTTCTCAGCACATGCCTTAACAACATTTTATTACCTCATAAAAACTCATGTTAATAGCTTCAAAACAATTATATACTCATACTTACATAAAAATCAACTTCAATATTTATTTTCAACCTATAGATTATGAGGCTTTTACCTAATAATCATTTTCCTTAAGGATAACATCATGTGCTCCGCCTTCAATAATACTTGTTGAAGATACTGCCGTTATCCTTGCTGTTTCTTTTAACTCCTTCAATGAGCTTGCGCCACAGCTTGACATTGTAGATTTTATTTTACTCACAGTAACATCAAGATTGTCTTTTAACTTACCTGCATAAGGAACATAGCTGTCTACACCTTCTTCAAACTTCATATTCTGACTTTCTCCCATGTCGTATCTCTGCCAGTTTCTTGCCCTGTTTGAGCCTTCTCCCCAATACTCCTTCACATAGCTGTTACCACGTTTAACTTTTTTTGTCGGGCTTTCGTCAAATCTTGCAAAGTATCTGCCCATCATGACAAAATCTGCCCCCATAGCCAAAGCAAGTACTATGTGGTAATCATGAACAATTCCTCCGTCAGAGCATATAGGGATATATATTCCTGTCTTATTAAAGTATTCATCTCTTGCCTTTGCTACTTCAATAACTGCTGTTGCCTGACCTCTTCCTATTCCTTTCTGCTCCCTTGTTATGCAAATCGAACCGCCGCCAATTCCGACCTTAACAAAGTCCGCGCCCGCTTCTGCAAGATACAGGAAGCCTTCTTTGTCAACAACATTTCCTCCTCCAATTTTCACATTATTGTAATTTCCCTTGACATATTCCAAAGCATTTTTCTGCCATACTGTAAAACCATCGGAAGAATCTATACAAAGGACGTCCACCCCCGCATCTATAAGCACCGGCACCCTCTCTTCAAAATCTCTGGTATTTATTCCGGCTCCTACAACAAGACGTTTGTTATTATCGAGCAGTTCATAGGGGTTCTCTTTATGGTCGTCATAGTCTTTTCTAAAAACAAAATATTGAAGCCTTTGGTTATCATCTATGATAGGAAGGCAGTTAAGTTTATGCTCCCATATTATATCATTTGCCTCACTTAAGCTGATACCAAGTTTACCTACAATAAGCTTGGAAAATTCGGTCATAAACTCAGATACCTTCTTATCCTGCGAATCCCGGCTTACTCTATAATCCCTGCTGGTAACAATACCAAGTAGTTTCCCGTTGGAAGTTCCGTCATCCGTTATTGCCATAGTGGAGTGCCCTATTCGCATCTTAGACTCCAATACATCCTTAAGGGTGTTATTAACTGTAAGATTGGAATCACTTACTACAAAGCCTGATTTATTTTTCTTGACCTTTTTAACCATCTCCACTTGTTTTTCAACAGACTGGGAACCATATATGAATGTTAAACCTCCACACCTTGCCAAAGCAATAGCAAGCGTATCATTGGAAACCGACTGCATGATTGCTGAAGATATAGGTATGTTCATCTTCAACTCCGGCTCCTCACCTGATTTGAACTTAACAATTGGTGTACTAATGTTGATCTTGTCGGGTATGCATTTTTCAGTAGTAAGATTTGGTACTAATAAATATTCACTGAATGTTCTCGATACTTCATTATAAATATATGCCATCTTTCATTACCTCCATTTGATTTATACGATTTTACATTACTTCTTGCCTCTTTGTCAATACACACATTCAAATTAAAAATTATGCGCATTCAGGAGAGTTCCTTACCTATAAAAGAATGTGAGTGCAAAATAATTTACACCCACACTTCTCAAGTATTAACAATAATTACATTTGTGCATTAAACAAGCTTCCAAGCTTATATACTACATCCTCCGAATCAGCATTGATGCTTGCCGCTTCATTAATTTCTGCCAAGCTTTCAAGAGCCTTAATATTTGCGTTATATCCAATGGTGTATATGGGTATTTTGAAAGCCTGCATCATACTTCGCACATCGTTTAAGTTGTTACCATAATTTGTTTCCCCGTCACTTAAGACAAAAAGCATTAGCTTGGCATTCGGTTTATTTGCTTTCTCTTCTAAAAGCATCTTTGAGGCTACAATAATAGCATCAAACATTGCAGTACTGCCGTTTGCTATTAAATCCTCTACAGCTCCTGTAAACATTGCCCTCTGATTTATGTCAAATTTGGCTATGGGAAGGTTGATATTTACATCGGTAGAGAATGATACAAGTCCTATTGAAGTATCATTCCTGATATATTGCGACCCTTTTATAAGAGATTCTTTTAATTTATTGAGCGGAACCCCATCCATACTTCCAGATACATCAGCTACAAAAACTGCAACAATCTCACTATTAGCATCTTTCTTTTCCTTCCAGAGTTTCTGTGCTTGAGCTATCGCTTCGCCCTCAACATCTGCCACTTCCGGTGAATAATCGTTAAACTCATTAAACCCGTATTCGGAAGCAAGTTTTTGAGATTCAGAAGATTTGCAAAATTCAATAAATTTGTTCAGTATTTCCATCTTTTCATTGGATAAATCTCCTATGGCATACACTGGACTATCATGTCTTACACCAAAGGGAGTGAATACATAATCATTTTTTAAATCAGGAGTATTGGCAAAAGTCTGGTATTCAAGTATGAATCCGTCAAGTACGCCTGATTTTGCCGATTCACGCATTTGTAAAGTAGTATAAGATACAAAAGGTATATTCGTCTGGAACTTTTCAAAGCCCTGAACAGCTTTTACGCTTAGCATGTCACTACTATCAAACGTGCTTAAAGCCGTGACTAGAAAGTTTAAACCCGTTGAACTTGCAAAAGGATTAGTATAACCCATAGCAATCTCATTTGTAGCAACAGCCTCAGTAATTGTTTTTAAGTTAATTGCTCCATACTTTTGAATAAGCTGATTGTACTTATCTTTTGACAGCAAAATTCCCGCTATATTGCCGGCAATCTTATTATCAACCAGTTTTACATTCACGCCTTTAGCCTTCATCATCTCTCCCCAAAGCTCATTTGAAGGAGTAAAAGCATCGGGAAGATATTTGCCTGAAACAATATAATCCATTCCCTGACCAGACGCTATCCCTCTTATTCTGACGGAAACATTTGCTCCGTTCACTACTATACCAGCTCTATTAAACGCTTTAGCGGTCTCAACCAACCATCCATCTTTTTTTTCCCCCGCTTTTTCAGTAGATGAGAATATTTCAATAAAACTGTTTGTAGTTTTCTCAACCTGAGGCGGATATTTTGATATTTCCGGCAGAGAATCCTTGACATTCTCTGGCTCAATATTAATCTGCGCTTTTCTTGCCAGAATATTATTTACCGTTATGTCGCTGTATAGTTTATTCAAAGATTCTGTTGCATTTTCAATTGATACAACCTTCTTGCTTTTTCCCCTATTTTTTGTTAGCGATATACCTCCATAAATCAGAGCAAACACTAATACGGATATTCCTACCAAAGTTGCCAGCGTCTTAAAAGTCTTATCTTTTTGCCTCATAAAACCATACCTTCCTTTCAAATTGTAAAGTATATATAATTTAAATTTTAATTGTAGTACTTTATTTTATTTATTAATTCGTCTAACTGCTTGATTTCAGTCATGTTATCAATTTCTCCTTCTGCAAGGCTATCAAGTTTGGTTATTTCAAGTAATAGCGCATCTAGTCTAAGTATTATTTCTTCATTGTCCTCTATAGAGTTTTTGACAAAAGAGATATATTCGTTGTAAATACTCTTTTTTGTGGCAATAAATTTTTCCGAGTATCTTAGTTCTCCAGTGATTTTAATCCTATTATATTCCTCTTCGTCAAAAGTGTTTATCTTGTTCAAAATGCTTTTAACATTGGTATAAAAAACATATTCAACATCAAAAAGGATATTACTAAACCTTTCGAAATTCTTGTCAATAATATTATATTTCTGAAGGAGAATATCCTTTATCTTTTCTTTTTTCTTTCCAAGTATTTCGACCTGTTCTAAAATGACAGATATATCACTGTCAAAAGTTCTTTTGCCGTAAGAACGTTTAAGCATCAGTATGCAATCTTCCTTGTTTTTTATATCCCTTATCTGAATTGTAGATGTCTTGCCTTTTTGGGAAATTAATTTGTAATTACCGTAAAGAAACACAGCAAAACTCATAAATATAGCTGTTCCGCCTATTGCAGTGCTTAATGCATTTTGTCCTCCCATACGGATATTCATAAACCCGGGCGAAAACAGTGTAACATTAAGTAACACAATCCCAACATTTAAGGCAGCAAGTTTTAAAATTTTACTTTTAGTCAAAATGCTCCACTCTCCTATATTAAATGCGATATGTTTATTTATCGGCTTCCATTACTCAATTTTTTTATACTTGAACACTAAATGTAGAATCATTTTCGTGATTAATATAAAATAAGTATAACACTAAAAGTATAAATTGTTAATAAAAAATATCATGTATATTCTATAGTTATATTAATCACAAATTTACAGACTTCACCCGGACAATTATTTGTTTTTCATTAAGCACTTTTAGGGTATAATTAACAAAGGAATAATATTTATAAGATCAACTCAATATAAATGGAGGTTTTTGAATTGTCAAAAAAGACAGCAATTTTATCCTTTGGAGAAGAACTGGCAAATACAGTAACACATGGAGTGGCATCCCTAATGGTACTGTTCTCAATCCCGTATGTTACTATTATTGCCTACGAAAATGGTACAAAGTATGATGTGCTGGGCATATCTATTTTTTGCATATCAATTTTCCTTATGTTCCTGATGTCAACCATATACCACTCAATGGAACATGATACAACCCATAAAAGTGTTATGAAAATACTGGATCACATATTTATATATGTAGCTATAGCTGGAACTTATACCCCTATTGCCATTTCCGTATTAGGAGGATGGCAGGCTGTCCTTATACTTACAATCCAATGGGTGATGGTGCTTTTCGGCATACTATACAAATCAATAGTCCGCCGTTCAATGCCTAAAGTATCCCTTGTCATATATCTTGTTATGGGATGGACTCTTATAATTTTTATGCCTTTATTTATAAACAGAGCCAATCCTCTATTGTTCTGGCTCATATTAGGTGGAGGAGTCTTTTACTCAGTTGGAGCCGCCTTGTATGCACGAAAGGGCTTCAAGTACCATCATATGGTGTGGCATATACTTGTTTTTCTAGGCGCGCTTACTCATTTTATTGGAATATGCTTTTTTTTATATTGAAAAGAGCCTTATAACTAATTTTTTGTTTTTTTAGTTTGTTGATGTACAAAGACTACAAAAAACAGATATAGTGCAGGCAAAATCTGCACTATATCTGTTTAATCATAATATAAAACAAGGAGTTAGAGGTCAAATTCATTCCACTGTAAAAGTATACACATCAAAAGGAGAGCCATTTACCCTGAAATCAAAATTATATGTTCCGGGTTCCAATTTGCCAAGGTTATACCTGTGTATGTCACGCGGCACAACAGGCGTTCCTATAAGACTAGACTGTTGTACTTCAGCACCTGCTATAAATACATTATCCGACGCAGATACAACTTTATTATTAGAAGATGATCTATATCCCCCGCTTAAAAAAGTCATAGTTATAACAGCTTTGTAATTTCCTTCACTGTCCTTTTCTAAAGAAAATTCTGTCAAATCTCTTAAAGGAGCAGAAGGCTTCCAATAATCCACTTCACTTTCCATTGTGCAGAGTTTACCCATGAAAAGTATTGTGTCGGTCTCATCTTCTTCTATTAAAAACAAAAATGGTCTGTTAGCATTAAACACAATTGAAAGTGGTGCAGCAGTTATTCTCACCCCTACAACTGTTACAGCTGCTGCTTCACTTCCTTCTTCATTAACCTCAATAACTGCTTTATGAAGAACCCTGCTTATGTTAAGTCCATTGCGTATACCTGAAAAATCAGCAGTATCTGTAAAAGCATCAATCATTCCGAGGGATTCCAAAGCTGAACTTAATTCTTTAATACCGTACTCAATCTTAAAACGCGGTAAATTGACTACTACCTCTTCTGTTTCTTTAATGCTTTTCTTAATTGTATTCCATTTTGAGATATCCATTTCACTTACCAACTCATTTACAGAACTATCAACGCTTGGTAGTATAATATACATAGATGTCTTTCCATTTCCATAAGGCAATCTTATAGCCTCATAACCATCTCCCTTGCCATAATCCACAGTACCAGTTTTGTTCATCATGTAAACATCTCTTTTTTTACCATCAACCGTATTAAATTCCGATATCTGTGTTCGTTCTTCATCAAATTCTTCCGTCCATGTACCTTTAAAATATATTGCGTTAATAAGGTACATCATTACAGACGCATCAATAGGAGAATCAACCATTTTTGTAATCTTCTCCTTCGTAGCGTCAGATATCCAATTATTTATAGTATCTGCCGAATCCGCCTTCGAAAAGTCCATCAGTTCTATATAAGCGTCAAACACATCTTTATTAACCGCCATGAAATCCTCATTAAACTCATAACCTTCTCTTGCCCATATAGAGTTGTTTATGTTAAGCTCAACTTTATCATCAACCTTCTTCAAATATTCCAGCAAATATTTGTATGTCTTATTAAGCTCTTTGTCATTAATTCCCTCATATCCTAAAACTTTCGCCATTTCATACCGGGTATTTGCTCTTGCTCCCTGATATGTCATGGTAAGTGCAGTAGAAATACTTAATGGGGATATGAATGTATTATCGTTTTCATCATCTTCAGAAAGCTTTTTCATGATATCAAATGCAAATCTATTGTTGCCTTCAATAACCTCAGGACTTATACCTGTTTCTTCTACAGGAAATTTGCGAATAACACCAAGTATAAAACGCTTTATAAGAGCATAATCGGTACTATTAATTGCCCCATCTCCATTTACATCAGCTACTTTATAAGATATTAGTTGGGTAAGCTCTTCATTTATTGATAATGTATATCTCTTTAATAGTGCATAGTCTAAAGAATTGACAACTCCATCTGAATTTAAGTCACCATAGATTACTTCTGCCTTTTTCGCATATAATTTTGGCTCTTTCGCATATAAGTCTGGCTCTTTCACATATAATTCCGGCTCTTTCGCATATACTTCCTTCATATCCTTCTCAAAATCTATTACAATTGACGGATTACTTTCGCTATAACTATATTTATCCTTGCTTACAAAAAGCTCTCCCGACTCAAACTGCAATATAACTTTATAATTTTCAATAACTTTAGGATCACAAACAATAAACCCATGGTTAATACTAGTTGAGGTTTTAGTCAAATATTTTCCTTTAAGACTTCCCGGAAGTACAATTGAGCGGATATTGCTTGCAAGCATGTTATCCTCATTATACAGATATAAAGGCATATTTCTATAACTCTCGTCATATTGAAGATCATTTAGACTATCGTATGTAACCCCTTTTGTTTCCAATATGTCTTGATGAACAAGTATATCAAGATAATAATCGTCAGGTGTACACTCCCCAATATTTGTTAAATTCACTTCTAGTTGAGGCAGTATCCATTGTGTTGCATAAGCCGGAAAATTAAACACCACACATAATAAACTTACAATAATGGAAACCAAAAAAACCTTTTTCATTATCATCCCCCCCTGTACTTATACACTGGCATCTTATTAAATGCGGAAGCAAACCCATTTTTTACTAATATGCCAGCACTTTTCAATTATATATTTCGCTTAATCCTCGCATTTTAAGGGGGCTACTCATGATTTATAGTTCTATTTAGGGTATTCATTTTAAGCTAAAGGCATTGTTAAATACTTTATTTTGTTATATAATATATATGTGGGCACTATTTTTCTGCCGTTAATAAATCAATTAAATCCTCTAAAAGTCTATAAATTCTCTTACTCCAAACAATATAATAATTATAATTACCATTACAGATTTATAAAGATTAATAATGTATGTTAAAGTGCTGGATTAGGAGGGGTCGTTTTTGAATAAAAGGGTCTATATTTATTGTTTTTTTATGGTTTTATTGTTTTTCATCAATATGCAAAGCAGTACAAGCATTGCAGCTCATGGTGAAACGGTTTCAACTCTCGCTGAGTCACTTATCGGTATCCCCCACAATTCAGGAGGAACATCACCTGAAGAAGGATTTGACAGTTCCGGGTTTGTTTATTATACTTACAAAAAGAGTCTGAACTTCAAAATACCAAGATCATCATATCAGCAATGGCTTCTGGGAGAAAGCGTTCAAAAAGAAAATTTGGTTTCTGGAGATGTTGTCTTCTTTCAAGGATCCTCAGGATTAGTTCCTGGTATTTACACAGGGAATGGCAATGTAGCAGTTGTAACCGCCTCAGAGGGCGTAGCTCTAAAGTCTCTGGAAACAGATAGTTTCTGGGCTCCCCGTTATCATGGTGCAAAAAGATACATTGTTAACGCTTCAACTACACCCATTACAAATCTTGTTTTTTCTTTGGCAGGAGCACCTTACATATCTGAAGGATTTTCCCCGGAAGACGGATTCTGCACATCTGGATTTGTTTGGTATGTTTTTAAAGAAGCCGGCGGAGTGAATCTTCCAAGACACTCTCAAGAACAATGGGCTATGGGACTGAACGTAAAAAAAGAGAATTTAAGAGTTGATGATGTAGTATTCTTTCGGGGAACATCCAGCTTGGTACCCGGTATTTATTTAGGCAATGGTCTTGTGGCAATATCAACAGTTTCTGATGGTGTAACAATCCTGTCATTGGAAATGGACAGTTTTTGGGCACCTTGTTATTACGGAGCAAAAAGATTTAGCAATAACGGCAAAACTACACCCGTAAGGGATCTGGCTTTTTCCCTTATAGGGTGTCCATACACTAGCGGAGGATACTCTCCAAGCGAAGGCTTTTGTACCTCAGGCTTCGTATGGTATGTTTTCAAGGAAGGCAGAGGAACAATACTACCCCAACAATCCTTGGAACTATGGACATTAGGAACCAAAGTTGAAAAGGCAGATTTAGCTTTGGATGATGTTGTGTTTTTTGAAGGAGATTCCAGCCTTATTCCGGGAATCTATGTTGGAAATGGCTTGGTAGCATTAGTAACAAATTCTGACGGTGTAGCAATCTGTTCATTGGAAACGGACAGTTTCTGGGCTCCTCGTTATTATGGTGCAAAAAGGTATTATACATCCAGACCTAAAAGTTTATACTATGGCACTAATCAAGTTGTCAAAACCGCAGTAGAACTGATAGGTTCACCATACCTTGCTGGAGGAACAACCCCAGAAGGTTTTAGTTCAACAGGCTTTATTCAATATGCTTATAAAAAAGCATCGGGAATTATTGTTCCCACTTCTGCAACAATGTGCCAAGAATTGGGCAAAGACATAGCAAAGACTGATATACTCGAAGGGGATATTTTATTCTTTGAGGGTTCTGAAAATTTAATACCTGCAATTTATAAAGGTAATGATATTTTCATCGTTGTTACCACATCGGAAGGTGTTATGGAAAGACATTTGTTATATGACAATTACTGGGCTCCAAGATATCTGTTTGCAAGACGACTTACAGACAAAGACTATAGTTACCTTGATCCCGAATACTACAAAAACCACAAAAACCCTATTTTAAGGTCTGCTGTAAACTTTATTGGCACTCCCTATTTGTTAGGTGGTGATAATCCAAACACAGGGATAGACTGCTCCTATTTTGTTCAGATGGTTTTTAATGAAGCCGGGAATATTCATCTTCCTAGATCAACCTCTCAACAATGGGAAGTCGGACAAAAAATTATTCTGCCAAATATCCGGGCTGGAGATGTTATTTACTTTTCTGATACGCCAGATAAAGGCGTCGCGCATGCAGGAATACATTTAGGTGAAGGATATTTTATTCATGCATCCGGAAGCGAAGGAAAAGTATCCTTAGGATTTTTAAGTAGCTACTGGAAAAGCTATATTACAGGAATCAGAAGGTTTGATGACCTGACTTTAAGCTTGGAAAACCCTATAGTTTTTGAAGCGGCAAAACATATAGGAACTCCCTATGTATCTGGTGGAGAGTCTCCACAAGGTTTTGATACAGGAGGTTTTTTATACTATGTTTTTGGCAAGTTGGACAAATCCATTCCAAGATATCCTTCAAAACAATGGGCAGAAGGAATTGCAGTGGATAAAGAAAAGCTGAAGCCAGGAGATGTTGTCTTCTTCCAGGGGTCAAACTCCCTGCTCTCTGGCATCTATAGCGGAGAAGGCTTGTTTATTATAGTTACAAGCTCATCCGGTGTAGCTATCCGTAATTTGAACACTGATGTTTATTGGTCTCCAAAATACTGCGGAGCAAGACGATATTAGACTCATTAACTCAACTTTCCCACGGTATTTATGGGCTCTTTGCCACTAACGTAGCATTGCTCACCGCGATCAAAAAGTAAACTTTTTGCCCTTAACTTGTGAGCAACCAGAGCCTCAAAATACTATAAGTGGGAAAATTAAGTATATAAATAGCCACTTGGAAAAAGTGGAAGTAATATTTCACTTATCCTTTAATCAATTATTCATATACTACCAACCACGGGTTGATAGTATGCTTTGCGGATCAATCTGTGAAATTTCCAGTCCATGCATTGCTTCACCCAAATCCTCGGAAACCTCTGCAATTATCTCTGGTTTGTTATAAAACTTAGTTGCTTTAACTATTGCTGTAGCCATCTTTTTAGGATTGGATGACTTAAATATACCCGAACCTACAAAAACGCCTTCGCTCCCTAGTTGCATCATAAGAGCAGCATCAGATGGAGTTGCAATACCTCCTGCTGCAAAATTTACAACCGGTAGCTTGCCTTCCTCTGATACTTTTACTACAAGATCATAAGGTGCAGCCATTTCTTTGGCTGCAGTCATAAGTTCTTCTTTGGGAAGATTTGCAAGTCTTCTTATTTCAGCCATTATTGTCCTCATATGCTTTACTGCTTCAACTACATTACCGGTACCTGCCTCACCCTTAGTTCTTATCATTGCAGCCCCTTCGCCTATTCTTCTCAAGGCTTCCCCAAGGTTTTTCGCACCACATACAAATGGTATTTTAAAACTGTATTTATCTATATGGTACATTTCATCTGCCGGAGTAAGCACTTCACTTTCATCAATATAGTCTATACCTAGAGCCTCAAGCACAAGAGCTTCAACAAAGTGACCTATTCTAGCTTTTGCCATAACAGGAATTGTTACAGCGTTCTTAATCTCTTTAATAACCTTTGGGTCAGACATTCTTGCTACGCCACCCTCTTTTCTTATGTCCGCAGGAACCCTCTCAAGTGCCATTACTGCAATTGCACCTGCTTCCTGTGCTATTACAGCCTCTGCAGCAGAGGTAACATCCATTATAACTCCACCTTTTAATGTTTGTGCAAGATTTTTGTTTGATTCATATCTTTCTTTCATATTTATGTCCTCCTTGTGTATCAATACAATTATTATCTGTATTGATATATTTTATATATTATTACACGCAAATTAATGACTGTCAATCCAATCATGAAACCATTTACTATTATATATCCTGCAAAATCCAATATCAATGTAAAATTTTTATTGCATTCAATATATATTAATCACGAAAATGATTCTACATTGAAAAAATTAATTTTCGTGATGTTGCATTAAGGAAATTGAAGTGCGATGTAAAATCTTTATCGCATTCAATATATATTAATCACGAAAATGATTCTACATTGAAAAAATTAATTTTCGTGATGTTGCATTAAGGAAATTGAAGTGCGATGTAAAATCTTTATCGCATTCAATATAGTTAAAAATTTTTTTCGTGATTTTTTAAAAATAACATATTCTAGTCAGATTTTGCTACGTGAAAATGACAAAAGTGTTACTTTAACATTATTGCTGTGCTTTGTTTTCCATAATTTCTACTATATGTATATCCACTTGACACAGTACACAGTATTTGTTATCATTTAATTATTAATAGAATATTTATATAATTATATGGTCAATGTTATTTTTAATAATGTTAACTACTGAAATTCGAAGCCTTTATTTTTAACATATTTAGGGGCTTTAATTTTTTGCTTCTTTTTGCATTAAAATAAATTGCTTGTTATCAATAAAGCATTGTATAATTATTAAAGAAATCAAATTTTGCACTTATGGACTCAACTTTTCCAAAGGAGTTATGGAGCATCATAATGGAAAAACTTATTGATTTAACCCATACAATAATAAACATGCAGCCCGTTTACCCGGGAGATGAGCCGACAATGCTCTCTCCTACAGAACAATTGACCCGGGACAGCTACACCAATCACAGACTTCAAATAAGCATGCATTCCGGTACTCATATGGATCTTCCGATGCATCTTTTAAAAAGCGACAAATATGTCAGCGATTACCCCATTGAAACTTTTATAGGAAATGGGTGCATTATTGACGCACGAAACCAATCGTTTATAAAAATGAAAAAAGAGTACGTGGACAAAATTATAGAAGGCAGTATTGTGCTTATCCTGACAGGTCAGGACAAGAAATTTGGCACAAAAGAATACTTTGATGAATTTCCAGTTATAGATGAAGAGTTTGCAACTATCCTCGTTGCAAAAAAAATACGTATTGTTGGAATAGACTCCCCTTCTCCAGATAAATTTCCTTTTCCTGTTCATAAAATTCTTTTAAAAAGCAATATACCCATCATTGAAAATCTTACTAATCTCGAACTTTTATTAAATGAAAAAAGATTTGAGGTTATTGCCCTTCCTCTTAAGATAAAAGCCGACAGCTCGATTCTTCGTGTTGCTGCAAGAATACTCAGCTAAAAATATTATTCTATTATACTATTGTGCCCATGACATTTCACACCCACCCGGGTAGCTTATAGTAACTTCCTTAAATCTTGAGAGAATAGGTCCTAAAAAAATAATTGAAGATCTCATTTCTACTGCAAGATCTTCAGGAACTTCGGTGCTATGTATTGTTGATGAATCAATCGTTACCGTATTTCCTTCGAATTCAACCTTACATCCTATCTTCCTCAAAATATCCAGCATAATTTCTACATCTCTCAGCCTCGGGCAGTTTTTTATGATACTCTTTCCATTATTAAGGACAGCAGCCGCCAATATGGGTAGTACAGCATTTTTTGAACCTTCTACAACTATATCGCCTCTAAGCTTCTGCCCACCCGTTACAATTAATTTGCTCATTTGAAGCACCTCCGTAGCACTTGGTGGCTAAACCCAAACTATATTATTAAAAAGCAATTTAATGTTAATATTTAATATACAATAACATTTTACATATTACTATTTTATGCTGGGTTTACAAAAGTGTTACTTTATTGTCTGTTATCATTTATGGACAAATTCGCCAAACAGCAATGCGGCACTAGAGATAAAAGGAACCCTATGCAGGTTCTCAAATTCTTATATTTTCTTATATTCTCTTATTTTCTTATCAGCTCCTGAGCCATTTCATAAATCTTTTCTGCAGCATCAGTTATACCCATTTTCTTCGCACTTCTTGCCATTTTCTTTAAAACTTCTTTATCCTTAAGCAGGTCAACAATTTGTTCATAAAGTATATCAGGAGATAAAACTTCTTCCAAAATAACCACTGCTGCCCCCTGTTTTTCCAAAGCTCTTGCGTTATACTCCTGATGATTTGCAGTTACAAAAGGTGAGGGTATCAAAACAGAAGGTACTCCTAAAGCTGTCAATTCGCTTATTGTTATTGCCCCCGCTCTGCTTACAACCAAATCTGCCGCAGCCATGACATTTCCCATATCATATATATAAGGAACAACCTTTATATTCTTATAAGAATGTTCTTTAAGTCCCTTTGATATTTCATTATATTGAGCCTCCCCTGTTGCAAAAATCAGATCAAATTTATCTTCTTTACCGTGTTTTTTTATAAGCTCAGCAACAGCTTTGTTAACATTTTCTGCTCCTCTGCTACCCCCGAAAACCACAACAAGAGTTCTGTCCTCCGGTAAATCAATATTCTTTCTTGCTGTTTCCCTGCTTATATCAAACATTTCATTCCTTATGGGGTTTCCTGTAAATACAATTCTGTTTTTGTTATTGAAATATTTGCCGGATTCCTTAAAGCTTATTGCCACTCGGTTAACAAACCTCGACAGTATCCTGTTAGTCACCCCCGGAAAAGCATTCTGCTCGTGTATCAAGGTGGGTATCTTCATTCTAGATGCGTTAAATACTACAGGACCGCATACATATCCGCCTGTTCCGATAACTATATCTGGTTTATAATCCTTAATTATCTTCCTTGCCTCTAAAAGCCCTTGAAATAGTTCCTTAAACGCAACCAATGTATCTAAAGAAAGTTTTCTTCTGAATCCTCTTACTTTAATAAGCCTTAGCTCAAAATTCTCTCTCGGCACCAGCTTGTTCTCAAGTCCCCTTGCAGTACCAATAAATAAAATATCTGTATCAGGATTTTTTTTCTTTATTTGCTTGGCAACAGCAATACCGGGATTTATGTGTCCTGCTGTTCCTCCCCCACTTATCATCACTTTCACCTTATCCACCTCAAATTCTTTCATAATTGGCATATCTCGATATATTTAAAAGTATTCCTATCCCGCTCATAAGAAAAACAAGTGATGTCCCTCCATAACTGAAGAAGGGAAGAGGCATACCAGTTACCGGCATTGACGAAGAAACAACAGCAACATTTATAATAACCTGCACAGCAACCAAAGAAGTAATACCCACTGCCAACAAACATCCAAAAATATCAGGTGCGTTCATTGAAACCTTGATCCCTCTCCAGATGAATATAAGAAATAGAAGTAAAACCGTCAAAACGCCTATAAAGCCCAACTCTTCCGCCAGTACAGCAAGAATAAAATCATTGTACGGTTCAGGGATATACAAAAATTTTTGTAGACTCTTGCCCAAACCCCTGCCAAAAAGCCCTCCCGAACCTATTGCATAAAGAGACTGTACTATCTGCCATCCCCCGCCCTGCGGATCCTCCCATGGATTCAGAAAGGATATCAATCTGCCTCTCCTGTAATCAGATGTCAAAACCAATGCTACAACTCCTGCAATAGCAGGCACTACAAGAATTACAAAATGCTTTATTTTTGCTCCTGCACAAAAAAGTATTAAACAGGAAACCATACCGATTACAATTGTGCTACTCATGTGAGGTTCCAACAAAAGAAGCAATGCAAATATACCGAGTATAATAAGATACGGCACCAGACCTTTGAAAAAACTCTTAAGCTCATCCTTTCTTTTTGAAAGACTATACGAAAAGAAAAGAATAATCGAAAGCTTAGCTATTTCAGACGGCTGTATGCTCTGTCCCGCTATAATCAGCCATCTTCTTGAGCCATTCAGCTCTGTTCCTATGCCAGGAATACACACAAGCACCAGCAACGCCATACTTACTACAAGAAGCAAAGGAGACCACTTCCCAAGTTTTCTATAATCTATATTCATAGTAATAAACATGGCAACTAATCCCAATGGAACATACATCAACTGCTTTTTTAAGAAGTAGTATGTATCCCCATCAATATAGTTGTATGCATGGGGAGCGCCAGAGCTGAAAACCATTATGCTGCCCAGAGAAAGCAGTATCAAAACAGTCATAAATATTAAAAAATCAAAAGGTTTTTTAGAATTCATCCTATCCCCCTATAAAGTCCAATACTTTTAAGGAATGAGTTTTTTCCTTTCCTTTGCTTTTTGCCGGATTTCCTTTCAGGAAATGACCCTAATAAAACTTAAGCCTTAGAGCCAGTAATCCTATAACACATAAAACCACCGTAGCAGTCCAGAAAACAGCTACTACTTTTACTTCCTTCCATCCGGAAAGCTCAAAGTGGTGATGTATTGGCGCCATTTTGAATACTCTTTTACCTGTCAGCTTGAAAGAAAGCACCTGAATCATAACCGACAGTGCCTCTAAAACATAAATACCCCCGACCAGAATTAGAAGAAGAGGCATTTTCATCATAACCGCAACTGCTCCTACAGCACCACCTAAAGCAAGAGAACCTGTGTCACCCATAAAAACCTTTGCAGGATATGTATTATAAGCAAGAAATCCAAGACATCCTCCCGATACTATTGAACAAAATACTTTTATGTAATCCCATTCATTTCTCGTCATAGCCACAATAGTAAAAAACACTGTAACTATAAGTGTTATACCCGCTGCAAGCCCATCAAGCCCATCAGTAATATTCACCGAATTTGTGGCTGAAATCAATACAACTATTGTAAACGGTATGAACAGCCATCCCAACAAAAATGTTCTATCCATTCCCAAGAAAGGTATGATTATGTCGGTTCCTGTTCCTGTCTTCGATACATAAAAAGCAAATAATACTGATATCAGTAGCAAACCAAACATTTTCTGATTCCAATAAAGCCCGTCTTTTCTCTTTTTCACAACCTTAATAAAATCGTCCACGAAACCAATCAAACCAAAACCCATTGTAACAAAAGCCAATGGCAGAATCCTGGCATCTTTCCCTGCATAAATAACCGACAATATCAAAATAGGAATTAAGAAAATTAACCCTCCAATTGTTGGAGTCCCCATCTTCTTGTAATGCGATTTAGGTCCATCGTCCCTTACTGTCTGACCAAATTTGAGCCTTGCCAGCACAGGTATTAGAACAGGCCCTAAAATCAGAGAAAATATAAAACTTGTTACAAATATTACAACATGTTCAGATATATCAAAAGGTAAACTCAAATTTCTTATCCCCCACAATCTTCACTCATTCCTTAGCAAAGGTGAAATATAACTTCCACTATAATTTTCAATTAGTGCCTATTTGAAACTATATTGAATGCGATAAAGATTTACATCGCACTTCAACTTCCTTAATACACTATCACGAAAAATGTTTTTTCACCTTTCCTAATCTACACCTTTAAACTTATGTTGTCAACACATCTACTATTTCTTCCATTTTCATGCTGCGTGAGCCCTTTACAACAATTACATCTCCGGGCTTGACAAAACTTTTTATAAATTTCCCCGCCTCATTATTGTCCTTAAAGTGAAATACTCTATCCGGCTCACATCCAGCTTCTAAAGCACCATGAGCTATATCCTTCCCGTTGTTGCCTACAGTAAAAAGATAATCAATGCCTTTTCTGGCAACATATTTTCCGACATCATTATGTGCTTTTAATGCCATGTCTCCCAATTCGAGCATGTCTCCGAGTACTGCAATTGTCCTGTTGTTTGATGCAATTTCTTTTAAAACATTTATTCCGGCCTCCATTGATTGGGGACTTGCATTATAGGCATCATTGATTATTTTTATACCGCTGTGGTTTATTATATTGAGTCTCATATTACCTAGAACAAATTCTTCGATACCTTTTATTATTTTATCAATTGGTATCTTGAGCTCTATTCCCGTAGCAACAGCTGCTAGAGCGTTATGCACATTATGTACTCCTGGAACCGGAATCCGTATGCTGTATTCCTTATTGCCGATTGCTATTTCAAATACAGTTCCCTGCTCTCCAAGAGATTTTATATTATATGCTTGATAATCATGACCTTCTTCAAAACCATAAAATACCGTCCTGAATTTAAGCAGACCTTTGAGAGCATACAATAAATGGTCATCACCATTTAGTATTACCAAAGCCTGACTATTTAATCCCTCTAAAATCTCCATTTTGGCTTTTAATATATTTTTTTTGGAGCCAAGCTTTTCTATATGAGATAATCCTATATTGGTTACTATTGCTATATCAGGCTTTACTATTGAAGTCAGGCGGCTTATTTCCCCAAGCCCGCTCATCCCCATCTCCACAACGGCAGCATTGTGAGAATCTTCAAGATTAAATATCGTTAATGGGACTCCTATTTCATTATTAAAATTGCCCTGTGTTTTGAGTACACTATAACAAGTAGCCAAAACACTCGAAACCATGTCCTTTGTACTTGTCTTTCCCACACTTCCAGTTATACCTACAAAGGGTATCTGAAACCTCTCTCTGTAATAAGAAGCCAGATCCCGCAAAGCCTTAAGAGTGTCATCAACCTTTATAATAACTCTATCGGTACCAGTTGCAAATTCCTTCTGCGTCAGACTTCCGGTAGCTCCTTTTTCAAAGCAGGATGATATATAATCATGACCATCGAATTTATCTCCTTTGAGAGGTATAAACAAATCATCCTCGCTTACTTTTCTAGAATCAGTCGATATATTATTAAAAACAGTATTTATATCACCAGACATCAATTTTCCGTCTACGGCATTCAATACTTCCCCGCAATTTATAGTCATCATATTATTTGTATCCTCCGATTTATGCTTTTCCTATATCACTTAGTATTTCCTGAATTACTTCCCGTTCATCAAAATGGATTGTTTTATCCTTTAATATTATGTAGGTTTCATGACCTTTACCTGCAAGAAGGATTATATCCTTTGGTTTTGCATTGGTCATAGCATACCTTATCGCCTCTTTTCTGTCTACAATTTTTATATATGCAGCATTTGTTGACTTTATGCCCTCCTCAATATCCTTTATTATTGTTTCAGGTTCTTCGGTTCTGGGATTATCCGAGGTGATTATTGTAAAATCAGCAAGTTTCCCGGATATTTCGCCCATAACAGATCTCTTTGTCCTATCCCTGTCACCACCACAACCAAATACGCATACAACCCTGCCGGGAGCATACCCCTTAACGGTTGTTAGTATATTTTCAAGACTATCAGGTGAATGGGCATAATCTATCATAATTGTATAATTCTTACCAATATTCACCACCTCAGCCCTTCCGGGAACAGTAACATTTAAAAGCCCCTCTCTTATACACTCGAACGGAACTCCCATAAGAGCGCAACTGCCTATTGCACCAAGGGCATTGTATACACTGAATTTGCCCGGAATATTCACTCTAACGTCTCCCTCAAACCAAGGTGTTTTAATCTTAAATTCCACACTGTCTGAATGTCTTACCACATCCATAGCCCTTATGTCTGCTACATTATCAATTCCAAATGTATATACTTCACACTCGGCACTATCTACAACTTTTCTTCCAAACTCGTTGTCAACATTTATCAAGCCCTTTTTGCACATTTTAAACAGCTTTATTTTTGCACCAAGATAGTTTTCAAAGGTTCTGTGAAAATCAAGATGATCCCTTGAAAGGTTTGTAAATATACCTATATCAAACTCACTGCAACTTACCCTGTGAAGGTCTAAAGCGTGGGATGATACTTCCATTACAACACTTTTTACATCTTTTTGAGTCATTTCATTAAAAAGCTCCTGAAGATCATAGCTCTCTGGCGTTGTTCTATCGGTCGGAAGAACCTCATTGCCTATTCTGTTGGATATTGTGCCAATAAGTCCAACCTTGTGCCCGTAATTCTCAAGAATTGATTTAATCATATAGGTGATTGTTGTTTTACCTTTTGTCCCCGTAACACCTACAAGACTAAACTTTCCGGACGGATGGCTGTAAAAAATATCCGAAACGCTTGCCAAGGCATATCTGGTATCCTCAACCCTAACAACTGAAACCCCTTCCGGCACTTCTACCTCTTTTTGCACCAAAAAAGCTGTAGTTCCATTTTCAAGCGCCTGAGGAATAAACTTATGACCATCTGCTTTAAAACCTTCTATGCAAACGAATAATGAGCCTTTTTTTGCTTTCCTTGAATCATAAGCTATTTCACTTATTTCTATATCCTGCTCTCCTTGTGTATCAACTATTCTAAGCTCTTTTACAAGATCTCGAAGTATCATTTTAGCAAACCTCCTGTCGATTATTGTCTCCATTCTTAGTCGGTATCCAAGAATCTAAAGTCCACTTCTACAATCTGACCTTTTGGTACCTCTTTACCTGGTTCCATGCTTTGGCTTACAGCATTTCCAATACCATTTATTTTAATATTGAGGCCTAAATTGTTAAGTGCCTCAATCGCCTCATCTATTGTTTTGTGATCCAGATTCGGAACTCTGACCATAACTTCCTGTTCAGGTTTATATGTATATACTATAATAAGGGACTTTTCCGATATTCTGGCTCCAGGCTTCGGAGTCTGCTCTTTTATAATTGCATTATTATCAGCATTGTCTCCTTCTATAGTATAATCCAACCCACATTCTTTTAGTATCTTTTTTGCATCAGCTATGGTTTTATCCCTTATGTCCGGTACCGTTACCTCTACAACCATCATTTCCCTGTCTTTATCTGTATATCGTCTGTCAACTCCCAAATGAAGTAACGTATCTTCAACAATCTGTCCTGCTATGGGTGCTGCTATCTGTCCCCCATAGTATGTATCACCTTGCGGATTGTCCAGTGCTACCAGAGCACATATAACAGGATTATCCGCAGGAGCAAAGGCTGAAAAAGACGCTACATAAACCCCTGTTTCCAGTGTTTCGGATGTACCGGTTTTACCCGCAACCTTGTATCCCATTACATATGCATTCCTTCCTGTCCCATCAGACACAACACCCTCTAAAATATCTCTTAAAGTATCGGAGGTCTGTTTTGATATTACTTTTCTTACAACCTCCGGTTCGTACTTCTTCACCACATTACCTTCATCATCGGTAAGCTCCTTAACAACCCTCGGCTTCATAAGGTTTCCCCCATTTGCTATAGCGCCGTAGGCTGTAATCAACTGAATAGGGGTAATGGTGAATCTTTGTCCAAAAGAAGCTGTTGCCATATTTATCTCAGTAGGCTTTGCATGTATGTTACTAGAAGCTTCTCCCGGAAGCGTTATACCCGTCCTGTCATAGAAACCAAAAGCCCTCATGTATTTGTAAAATCTATCAACACCCAAATCAAGCCCTACTCTTACAAAGGCAGGGTTACATGAGTTATAAACCGCTTTTCGAAAGGTTTCTTCCCCATGAAAATCGGGCTCCCAGCATTTAAGTTTATGTCCTGCAATTGTGATGGTTTTGTCACTGGTCATGGTGTCAGGTGTAACTACACCCTCTTCGATGCCTGCTGCTGAGGTTATTGCCTTAAAGGTTGACCCCGGCTCATATGTGTCATTGACACACTTGTTCCTCCATACTGTTTGCTGTAGCTTTGCAATATCCTCATTTGTATAGCCTTTCCAGGTTTCAGGGTCTTCGCCTGGAGGACAGGCTCTTGGATTGTTCAAGTCATAGTCCGGCTTTGACACCATAGCAAGTATATCACCATTTCGGGGGTCCATTACTATTGCTGTTGCACCATTCTGAACCTTATTGTCAGCTATAGCCTTATCAAGCGCCTTAGATGCAATATGCTGAATGGTCTCATCTAGCGTAAGCACAACATTTAGTCCATCCTTGGGGTCTATACGTTTTTCCTGATAAAAAGGCATCTGTCGACCCCTTGCGTCCTTCTCGCTCAGTATCTTTCCCGGAATTCCTTTCAACTCATTTTCCATGATTCGCTCTATCCCGTCAAGCCCTTGATTATCATCCCCTACAAAACCTATAACATGGGCGGCAAGATTTCCATTTAGATAATAACGTTTTGTGTCTTCATCAATATATATACCTGAAATTCCTGCCTCTGCTTTCCACTTTCGAACTTCGTCCCCTATTTCCTTTTCTACTTGCTTCTTTATCGTCTCGTATCTTGTGTTTTTTGTAATTTTCTTCATAACTGAATTTGCATCCAAGTCCAGTATTTCTGCAAGTTTAGCAGCTATTTGCTCATTTTTTTCATGGTCTATTTCCTGCGGATTTACAACTATTTTCTCAACATTTGCACTCATTGCGAGAACTCTTCCGTTTCTGTCTACTATCGTTCCTCTTCTCGGCGTTATTTCCCTGTCGCTGTTCTGCTGCTCAAAGGCTTTTTCCTGAAGTTCATTTCCCCGAACAATTTGCAGCCATCCTACCCTTACAAGAAGTCCTATTATAAAAATGGTAAAAAACATAAGTAAAACTAAAAGTCTTTTTTTCATTTTCAATCCTGGTCCAGCCAAAACATTCACCCCCCAAAAAAACTGGTGTTAATTTCCAAAAAAAACAAATCTAAGCTACAGAGTAGGTGTTTTTTAAAAAAGTTTGCTTATTTAAGCAAACTTTTAAGTAACAATATATTATTATTATAGTATATCATCTTTTATGTTATCTCTAGTACAACATCTTCAAAAGTCTGTTGACTTTGCCCTTTAACATACCAAAAACATTCAAATTTATCTCTTTTTCAGCTTTTGCCTCTTCAGATACAACAGTAAAATCATATCTTGGTACCTTTATATATGTAATCTGATGTGCATCAGGCTTTTGCATACCCAACTTCCTTTTTGCAGTATCCTCAATCTTCTTAAGGTCGAGTTTGTTTTCAATCCTGACTTTTATAGTGTTGTTTTCATCTCTTATTTCATTGTACTCGGTCAGTGTTCTGTCTATTTTATAATTCATATCGGTTATTTGAACATATCTGTACATAGCAAAACTACCCAATGCAAATATTACAAGGATGGAAAACACAACGTTAAATTTTGCTTTGTTATTAGATCTCTGCTTTTTTTTCTTTTTAAGTACCTTGTTTTCTTCATAGACGTCATACTGAAGTTTTTCAGCAGCTGTACCATGCACATAGTTTTTATTCTTCATCATTCGTATTCACTCCTAAAGCTTTTTATACCGAACGAACTAAAAACAGACAATAATTCCGGGAGCTAGCCTATGCATACCCTCCCGGAACAATCAAGAACTAAATAAAAAGCTTCGGGACATCAAGTCCCTCACCTTTTTGCCAGATTTCCTTTCAGGAAATGACCCTAATAAAATTTCGCACCCATTGAGGGTACTCAATTTTGCCTCTTTCATTCCACTCCAAGAGACCTAATAAAATCTCGGGGCTATAATAGCCCCATGGATTTCCAGTCGGATTTCGCTAAAGCGAAATACCAAAATAATCTTTTGCCAATAGGCCTTATCTTTTGTGTTTTTTCTCTTTTTTTAACTTGTCTTTTGTAAGTTAGTTAATCTTTTGTAAGTTAGTTAATCTTTTGCAATTAATTAATCTTTTGTGAGTTAACAAATCTTTTGTACTTTTAATCTTTTGTCTTTTGTAAGTTTTGCGTATTACCTTGTAGTTCAATATCAGTTAAATTTAGCCAAATAAGTTTTGTTCCCTTTAAAAGAACATTTGTCTTTTGTACCATAAAGTTTTGTCTTTAGTTTTGTCTTTAGTTTTGTCTTTAATATCGTATTTTTTTCTTTCGTGTTTTTGTAAAACAATTTATCTTTTGTGGTTTATTTTTACCCGGTCTGTTCCGGGATCAAAATCATAGTTTGCTTATAACTCTGAGCTTTGCGCTTCTAGCTCTTGGATTATCCTCAAGTTCTTCTTTCCCGGCTGTCAGAGGCTTTCTTGTTATCGGTTGTGCCAGAGGCTTCTTTCCGCATACACATACCGGAAATTCTGAAGGGCATGTACATGGGTTTATTCTTTTATTAAACTCGTTCTTAACAATTCTGTCTTCCAGTGAATGAAACGTAATTATTAAGAACCTGCCTCCCGGTTTTAAAACCGATATCCCATCGTCAATAGTTTGCTCAAGTATGCCAAGTTCATTGTTTACCGCTATCCTCAGAGCCTGAAAAGTCCTCTTTGCTGGATGAGGGCCTTCACGCCTTGCGGCGCTTGGCACTGCAGCTTTTATTATATCCACCAGTTCCCAGGTCGTCCTGACTGGTGCTTTTTCCCTTCTTTCGACAATAAATTCTGCAATCCTTGAAGCCCATTTCTCTTCACCATAGCTGCGAATAATATTTTTAATTTCATCCTTACTGTACCCATTAACAATTATTTCTGCTGTAAGTGATGTTCTCCGATCCATCCTCATATCTAGCGGAGCCTCATGATTGTAGCTGAATCCCCTTTCAGCTTCATCAAGTTGGTGTGAAGATACTCCAAGATCAAGCAGGATTCCATCAACAGCATCTATTTTATTTTCAGAACATACATCTTTAAGATTTTTAAAGTTCGTGTTCGCCAAAACAATCTTTGCCTGACCATTTGTCTCATTAAGCCTTTTACGTGAAGTCTCAAGTGCAAAACCATCCTGATCAAGTCCAATCAATATGCCTTCTTTATTAAGCCTTTTACATATCTCCAGTGAGTGGCCTGCACCGCCTAAAGTGCCGTCTATGTAAACTCCATCCGGCTTGATATCCATATTCTCAACAACTTGTGTCAGCAAAACCGGCTTGTGCTCAAAATCCATAATACATTACCCACTCCTATTTAAAATCCGAGAAACTCCGTCATGTTTTCTGCAATTATATCCGGACTTAAATTTTCATCCCCGGAGTATTTTTCCCATTTATCCTTATCCCATACTTCCACTCTGTTGGATACGCCTATTACATACACATCTTTATCAAGACCGGCGTAATCTCTTAAGTTTGGTGGTATAAGAACTCTTCCCTGCTTGTCCGTCTCACATTCGCTTGCCCCTGCAAAAAAGAATCTTACAAAAGCTCTTGCATTCTTATCCGTAAATGGAAGTGATTTAAGCTTTGCTTCAAGATTGGTCCATTCTTCTGTTGAATACGCAAACAAACAATTATCAAGCCCTTTGGTCATTATAAAACTTTCACCAAGACCTTCTCTTAACTTCGAGGGTATGATAACTCGGCCTTTTGCATCGACCGAATGTTGGTATTCACCATAAAACAACCATTTCACCTCACATTTTTGGTATCATCCACCACTTCACTCCACTTCTCACCACTTCTATTTTAATTCTAATCCAATTTCAAGTAATAATCAAGCTAAATTTGAAAATTTCCTGCAAAAAAATAAAAGATAGGATTTAAGTCCTACCTTTTAAAGCATTTAACTCAACTTTCCCACAGTAATTATGGGCTCTTTGCCACTAACTTAACTTGTGAGCAACCAGAGCCTCAAAATACTATAAGTGGGAAAGTTGAGCATTTAATTATAGGTATATGTGAAATATTCTAACAATCACAATGCTTTGATGCATTAAAAAATCACCTTCTGCCGCCGCATGGACACACTCATAACAATTCCAATCCCTATAAAATTCGTCATTACTGAAGTACCTCCCTGGCTGATAAATGGTAGAGGTATCCCTGTCACAGGAAGCACACCTACGCTCATACCGATATTCTCAACAAAATGTATTCCAAGATAACTCGCAACTCCCACAACCAGGAACATGCCATAGGAATCCCGCGATTGTCTAGCGATGTGTATACACCTTAACAAAAGGAAGCATACAAGAGCAATAATTATAACTGCACCTATAAAGCCAAGCTCCTCGCCTATGACAGAAAAAATAAAATCCGACTCTTTTACAGGCACACCATTGTTCTGTGTCTGATACCCTTTGAATAGACCCTTCCCAAAAATCTGCCCTGAACCTATGGCAATTTTTGATTTTCTGACGTTGTATCCATAGACTAGCGGGTCAATATCCGGGTTCAGAAACACTTCTATCCTTTTTTTCCTTGTGTCGTTAAGGAAATAGACCCACGCAACAGTTGCCGCTACGGCAAAAACACCCATCCCCATAAATATATATTTATAGCCCAATCCGCATACAAATATAAGAACAAAGAAAATAAATACGAATACCATTGTTGTTCCAACATCCTTTTGTGCTATAACCAGCAAAAAAGGTATTGCTGAATAAAACAGAAATTTTATGATATTAGCACCTTTATTCTTTTCTCCATCGTATATTCTTTCTAAAAAAATAGAAGCAACGAGTATAAAGGATATCTTTGCAAACTCGGCAGGTTGCAAGCTGAAACCCATAATTTTCAACCAACTCCTGCTTCCCAGTTCGTCTCCTGTCCCTTTTACAAGAACAAGAACCAAGAGAGCCAATGTAAAAACATAAAACAAAACCCCAAAAACCTTAAAATCCTTATAATCTATAAAGCTAATTACAAACATAAGAAAGATACCTATCGCCATAGACCCTGTTTGAATCAACATCATCCTTGTACTGCCGTTCATAGACTTTACTGCACTGCTTAAAACCAAAAGTCCAATGCCTGACAGCAATATAACCGATAAAAACAAAATATAGTCAAACCTTCTCAAATAATTAAAATCCTTTGTTTTCTCGACATAATACATAATTTCACCTTCGATAAACGTAATATATTAAAAACTACTGTTAAGCCTTCTAACCATAATAGTCCTAACAGTAGTTCCATACTTTTTATAAATATAATTATATTTTTATATTGATATAATGTCAACGAACAGAAATTTTTTCTTCTTTGCCTTATAAATAAGCATCTCTATTGTTTCGCATTTCTTCCGTCTAGCAACTCGTTGTAATATTGTACTATCAACAAGTCCAGTTTGACACTAAGCTCATAAATTTTAGAAAAATCAGCATCTTTATCAATCATATGATTGAGCTGGGTTTGAAGCGCTTGGATTTTTAAATCATTCATAAATACACCACCGTTTAATATTATAATGATCATAAAATGATTCTACAATATTATACATTATATTTTGACATAAAAACTTGTTTTTTGTTCTATCATTATAAAAAACAAATACAAAAATGTCAATGCAGTTAATAAAATGTAACAATAATGTAATATCCCCTTACGTTTCCTTCCTGTCTGCTTCAACCTCATTGTCTCCTAGTTCTTCTTCATCTGCATCTCCTGCTACATCTGCATCTAAATCACATCCTGATACTGCATCATCTCTGCTTGTGCCAGGCTCCTCTTCCTTATCTCCTGCACCTTTTATCTTCTTTAGAACCACTGCATAATCACTGGTTTGACCCATCTCTTCCTGATACTCCAAACTTTTTTTCCTTCTGACCAAAAGTAGCACAGTGAAGAACACCGCAAAAAGCAAAGACAGAATCTGAGATATTCTTACAGAACCCAACATAAGACTGTCTGTCCGAAGCCCTTCAATCCATGACCTTCCTATTCCGTAGAGAATCATATACAGAAAAAATACTTCTCCACGCATTTTTTTTCGTTTTCCGAACCACAACAGAAACAGAAAAACCCCTAGATTCCAAAGTGATTCATATAAAAATGTGGGATGCACCAACATATCCGGATTAACATCAATACCTGCCTTTCTCATTCTATACAGTTCTTCCCTTATCAAGTCACCTGTCATTCCCCATGGAAGATCGGTATTCGTACCAAAAGCCTCTTGGTTTACAAAATTACCCCATCGCCCTATCGCCTGGGCAAGCACAAGGTATGGAGCTCCTAAATCCAGTAGCTTTAACAGATTAATTCCTTTTACCTTTGCAAATACACATGTAACAATAACGGCCGCTATTATACCTCCATAAATAGCCAGCCCTCCCTGCCTTATATTAATAATCTTTGATATATCACCATTGAATTCACTCCAGTTGAAAACAACATAGTATATTCTGGCACCTACAATTGCAATTGGTGCCGCAAACAATACAAGGTCAATAACATTATCCGGCTCAATACCGAACTTCTTGCTGTTTCTCATGGCCAGAACAACTGCAATAATAAACCCTAATGAGATTATAATCCCATACCAGTATATTTCGACACCAAAAACATTGAATGCAACATTGTCAAAGGGAAACTTCAGACCAATATTCGGAAATTCTATTCGATTCATTTTACCCCCCCTAATTATATAGGCTTTATTACCGATAAAGCCATGTTGTCGACAATAAAATGCTCTTTGAATACTTTATTGACATAATCAAATGATATTTTATCATATACCTCGACATAATCAAACAGATTTACATCCTTAAAATAAACCGAAACAAATGCATGAGCGGTTCTTTCTATGGAATTGAGCTGCTTTATAAACTTTCCGTACATGGCTTTTTTTATTCTTTCATAGCTTTCTTTATCAAGACCTCTATCCCACAAGCTTTTTATTTCATCCACAATTCTTTCCTTAAGCTTTATAGGGTCTCTCGTCTCCCCACCTATGACCGAATATGCATAGTTCTCTTCTATACTGTAGTCTGCGTCAAAAGAATTGTTTATTAGCCCTTCATTGTATAACTCCGTATACAGTTTTGAACTTCTTCCCATAATCATTTCAAGCAGTATTTTTATGGTCGTCTCTCTCATAATACATTCCATGCCCTTAGTCTTAAAACCTGTATCTTTAAATCCAATCTGACATAAAGGCATTGAAACAGCGAGTTTCTGTTCAACATAATCCTTGTTTATCCCGTCAGGCTCTTCAGGAAAAATTCTTTTGATAGGAGATTTTTCTTCATGCTCCTTTATATTTTTTTCAACCTGTGCGAATACCTCCTCTGGAACAACATCTCCTACCACAAGTATACTCATATTTGAAGGATGATAAAAGGTTTTATAACACTTATAAAGGATCTCCTTATCAATCTTACTGATACTATCAATGCTTCCGGCTATATCGATTTTAACAGGATTCTTTTCATACAATGCTTCAAGAAGGTTAAAAAATACCCTCCAGTTTGCATTATCATCATACATTCTTATTTCTTGACCTATGATATCCTTTTCCTTTTCAACGCTTTCATCTGATATGTATGGATTCTGAACAAAATCCAGTAAAAGATCAAAATTTTCGCTAAACCTCTCTGTGCACGAAAACAGGTAAACAGTCTGTGCAAAGCTGGTGTATGCATTCGGATTCGAACCAAGCTTTGAGAACTTATCCATTACACTTCCATCTTTTTGTTCAAACAGCTTATGCTCAAGAAAATGTGCAATTCCGTCTGGCACCTTTGTAACTTCACTGTCACCAGGTGCTATAAATTCATTGTTAATAGAACCATAATGGGTATAAAATGCTGCATATTTTTTTGAATATCCCTTTTTGGGTATAATATAAGACTTTAAACCGCTTTTATGTTCATGAACATGCAATACTTCATCTATGCTAGGAAATTCAATTGTTTTTATATTCATATATATTTTCTCCCTTCAAAAATTGTTAATCCTTACAGGTTAAAAAGTAAACCGTATCCATTTTTATTTTATTAGAAACACTGATAACATCATCAACAGTGACCTTCTTTACCTTTTCTATCAATCCGTCAGGTGTATCATTTGTACCCACAATATATTGGCTCAGGTAAAAATCTACTACTTGGAGCTGGCTGTCTTTCAAAGATTCTATTCCAGTTTCTATACTTTTGATAGCCGACTGATATTCATAGTCTGAGATACTGCCTTCTTTAATATCTTCAATCTGCTTGTTTATAATATCTATAGCCTTTTGCTTGTTGCCTGTCTCAATCCCGCTGCTTATTACCATCAATCCCTTAAACTTTTCCAGACGTGAAAAAACATAATATGCAAGCCCGGCTTTTTCTCTTACATTTTGAAAAAGTTTTGAGTGGAGACCGCCTCCAAGAATGCTATTATAAACAAGGAGACTGTAATATTCATCACTATTAGGATCAATATTGGCTCTAAAGCCTATAGAGAGTTTTCCCTGATTTATATTCATCTGTTCAGTTATGTTCTTAACCTCATCAACATTCTTAACTGCATGACTGTTCTCTATGGGTTTGGTTGTACCCCTCTGAATCTTTTTTAACCTTTCTGTAATATATCTGACCTTATCGTCCTCTAAATCTCCGGATATAAAAACATATATCGGAAGTTCTTGTGTAAAGTACTTATAATGCTCATAAAGGTTTTTTTCATTTATTTCATCATAATCTTCTACATCACCATAAGCATATATTGAAAATGGCTCATCCTTGCACATTTCCTCCAGACATTTTTCTACCGCATAATGCATCTTATCGTTAACACGACTTTCAATAAGTTCTTTAAGGTTTTTCTTTTCCTGTTCCACGTATTCTTTCTTAAATCCGCCATCTTCAGTAACAGGTTTGATAATTATATCATACAAAAGATCAAATGCTTTTTCCGTTAAATTATCATTGGATTTGGTGTATTTATCCGAAACATATTCAAGATAAAACTGTACAATCTGATTTTCGCCTTTTTTTGTTACACCACAGTCAAATGAAGCACCATATAGGTCTTCAAGGTATAGAGATATGTCCATTATTGCAGGAAAACTTTCACATCCTCTGCGCAAAACAGCAGGAAGCAATGCATTTTTTGCTGCGTTTTCCCTGCACAATTTATCATGGAAAAAAACATTTATTGAATTGGTCTTGAATTTGCCAGATTTTACCCGGAATACTTTTATACCGTTAAAAGAATCAAATTCGGTTCGGTGACTTTCTAAAGCAATTGTGTTCATTCAATCAATCCTCTCTTTTTTAATAAAATTATATCCAAAATTACATTTTCAATATTTTTGATAATTCTTATGTATACCACCTTTTAGTAATTGGGCAACTAATATTTCCCGCCTCACTTAATAGTATAATAAAAAAGGACTGCTTTATTCAATATTTGGTAAGGATAAATTTTCAAGCAATATTGAGCGTGATAAAAAACTTACATTACATTTCAATGCGTATTAATCATGAAAATGATTCTATATTAAAGAAATTAATTTTCGTGACTAATATTCCTTAAGACAACTGTAAATAAAATTTCAACATGTTGAAAATAATAAACATGTAAGATATATTATCATGGAGGAGTTCACATGGATCATATAAGATATTATAGAAAATACCCAAGAACCATTGAAAAGCCCTCGCTAGATGAAGAGCGGACAATCAATCTAGGTGCTGCAACTGTTGCGGGAATTCTGGTTTTAGCGTTTGCAAGCGGAATGTTCTGGGGATACATGCTCAAAAGGAAATGGTTCTAATAATAGGGAGGCTTAAATATCCTCCCTGCTTACCCATATGTATATTATATTCAAGAATTAGCTTTAACAATATTTTTGCTTTTTTATCTCCGTCTTCAGCCATTTTCTCAACTTTCCTATCATTTAAGGAAATAACAGCAATCTCAGAAGCCGCAAAAAAAGCATTTACACCTACGAGAAAAAGCAAAAGCAATATCTGCAAAACTAATGTTATACTTATCATTTTTTATTTCCTCCCTTTGCCCCTTTTAATCCTTATCAAAATTTTTCCCTTACAAATCTTTTTAGTACAATCTTGGCTACTTCAACCAGAGGAATTATTACAAAAGATGCTGCAATTACAACCATCCACTGGTTCATACCAAGCTGAACAACCTTGAATATAGTATTGAGGAAAGGAATTACAATAACAGCAACCTGCATGATTGCCGATATCAAAATTGCTCCTATAAGATATCTGTTGGTGAATACTCCTATGCTAAACAATGATTTTTCGTTAGATCTCGCATTTAATGAATGCACCAGTTGTACAAGCCCTAATGTTGCAAATGCCATCGTTCTCGCTATAATATCATCCTCAGACTGAAAATTATTTTTACCTATATAGAAAACAGTAAGTGTTATGAGCCCCTGAAGAATTCCCTGGTATAATATACTCACACCTATTCCATCTGCAAAAAAGCTCTTCTGCGTCTTTCTCGGCTTCTTATTCATTATCCCCTTTTCTTCCTGTTCAACTCCCAACGCAAGAGCCGGAAACGCATCAGTAACAAGGTTTATCCAAAGTATATGAATCGGAAAAAGTATGGACCAATTCAACATTGTAGCAACAAAAAGAGTTATGACCTCACTCATGTTGGCCGACACGAGGAACTGTATGCTCTTTCTGATATTGCTGTATATCTTACGCCCTTCTCTTACTGCTAATACAATTGTTGCAAAATTATCATCCGAAAGAACCATATCGGAAACACTCTTTGATACATCTGTACCGGTTATTCCCATACCCACTCCAATATCCGATGTTTTCAATGCAGGCGCATCATTTACACCGTCTCCTGTCATGGCAACAACTTTGCCGTTTTTCTTCCATGCCTTTACTATTCTTACTTTATGTTCTGGAGATACCCTTGCATAAACCGAGTATTTTGAAACATCCCTGTCAAACATTTCATCACTGATTTTATTCAGTTCTGCTCCTGTTATTATGCCGCTTTCGTCTTGTATAATGCCTAATTCCTTCGCAATAGCAGCCGCTGTGTCCCTGTGATCCCCTGTAATCATTACAGGTCTTATTCCTGCAGCTACACAGGTCTTAATAGCATCTTTGACCTCCTCCCTCGGAGGATCTATCATACCGACCATACCCACAAATATCAGGTCTTTTTCTACCTCTTCAGATTTCATTTCATCAGGCACTTTTTCAGTATCTCTATAAGCCATGGCAAGAACCCTTAATGCATTACTTGCCATAACACTGTTGGCCTTTTGTATTTCATTGATATGTTCTTTATCAATAGAAACTACTTCACCGTTTACAAGTATTCCGGTACATCTTTTGATAAGCTCGTCAACAGCACCTTTGGTCATAATCCGCAGTCCACTATCATCTTCATTTATTGTAGTCATAAGCTTTCTATCGGAATCAAAAGGAATCTCATTCTTTCTCGGTGCTGCAATTTCCAGTTCATCCTTATCAAAACCTTTATTCCTTGCAAAATATATCAATGCGGTCTCTGTAGGATCTCCTATTATGTTAACTGCATCCTTGTCAATTTTAGTTACTTTGGAGTCATTACACAAAGACATTATTTGTATAAAAAGCCTTGAATCTTTGTTATCACTAGATAGTACATCTGCTGAAACAGCCTTTCTGTTCAGATACACTTCCTTTACAGTCATTTTATTCTGAGTAAGTGTACCCGTCTTGTCAGAGCAAATAATTTCCGTACTTCCCAGAGTTTCTACTGCTGGAAGTTTCCTTATTATCGCATTGTTCTTTGCCATTTTCTGAACACCCATTGCAAGTACTATAGTAACTATTGCAGGCAATCCTTCAGGTATTGCAGCTACAGCCAGACTTACCGATATAAGAAACATGTCAAAAAAGCCCCTGTTATTTAACATACCCGCAATAAATACTATAATTGCAATTACTATTATACCTACAGTCAGATACTTGCTCATTTCTGCAAGCTTTTTCTGAAGGGGAGTTTCCTCGGTTTCTGCACTTGTTATAAACCCTGCTATTTTGCCAACCTCAGTGTTCATACCAGTCCCAGTAACGATACCGGTTCCTCTTCCATAGGTAACGCTACTTCCCATATATGCCATATTTTTTCTATCTCCAATAACAGCGTCTTCTTTTTCTATTGTAATTGTACTTTTTTCTACAGGTACCGATTCTCCTGTAAGTGCCGCTTCTTCAATTTTTAAACTTGATGAATTAACAAGTCTCATATCCGCTGGTACAAAATCACCTGCTTCTAGAAGCACAATATCACCAGGAACAAGCTCTTCTGATTTTACTTTTCCAACTTCTCGGTTTCTCATTACTTTGGAATAAGGAGACGACATCTTCTTCAAGGCCTGAAGGGCCTTTTCTGCTTTACTTTCCTGAGTAACACCCAATACTGCATTCAAAATGACAACTAAAAGTATAATTACTGCATCGGTTATTTCACCCATAAATCCTGAAATTAGTGTTGCAACCAGTAGAATTATAATCATGATATTTTTAAACTGGTCAAGAAACATCGACAATAAAGTCTTCTTTTTCCCTTCTTTAAGTTCATTCTTTCCGTACAAATCAATTCTTTTTCTGCACTCCTGATCGGTTAAACCCTCAAACGAAGATGCAAGATGCTTCATTGTTTCTTCAACACTTAACACATGGAATGATGTTTTATTTCCTTTTGAAGCTTCTTCATTATCCATACTGGCAATTTATCTCCTTTCACTATCCAATATATTTTCTTTTATATTATATACAATTTGATAAGATTTTCACATACCAAAATACTGTCTTACCTTTAAAACATCCTTTTCTATTTGAAAAACAAGTTCTTCAATACTACTGAATTTCTTCTCGTCTCTTAATTTAGAAATAAAGAACACCTCTATATTTTCCCCATATATATTATTTTCAAAATCAAGTATATACGTTTCAACGCTCACACTTCCATTTTCTTCAACTGTAGGGTTTTTACCTACACTTGTCACGCTAAAGTAAACTTGTTTGTTTACCAATGTCTTTGTAACATATACCCCTTCGTGAGGCAAAATAATATATTCTTCTGGATTCAGATTAGCAGTTGGATACCCTAATACTCTTCCAAGTTTTTTTCCCGTTAATACCTTTCCGGTTATGGAATAATGCCTTCCTAAAAGCTTTGTTGCCTTTTCCATATCACCTGCTACAATGCACTTTCTGATAGATGTGCTGCTTACAACTTCATCATCTACTTTTACCGGCGGAACTACAAGTACTTTAAATCCATGCTCTTTTCCAAGCCCCTTCAAAAGCTCGGTATCACCCTGCCCCATGTAACCAAATCGGTAGTCAAATCCTGCAACAGCAAGTTTTATATTAAGCCTTGCAACCAGAATATCCTTGACAAAAGCTTCAGGCTTCATCCTCGACAAACTTTCATCAAACTTATCAAAATACAGACAATCCAAATCTGTCTTATCAAGTAGTTCAACTTTTTTATTGACAGTAGTAATAAGAGGAGTCAGAAGCTTTTTTCTGATTATATTTTCAGGGTGTTTTTTAAATGTGTACACTAAAGACTCAAGAGAATTTAGCTTTGATTCACATATAAGTGTATTTATAAGAGTCATATGCCCTATGTGTAAACCGTCAAAATTACCTAATCCTACACCTGCCGGATTCATAGGCATATTCCCCTCTTTTCCTCCATAAAATATCTTCATATGCTTTCCTTAATCCATTTATATTATCAAATCTGACGATGCAAAGAACTTTCTTGACTTAAGATACAAACCATTTTCGCTATATATAACTTCTCCTAATGCCAAAAATTTTCTGCTTTCGTCATATATCCTTAAATAAAAACCCTGGGAAGAATCTTGAACCCTCATTATTTTAGACGAATTTCTTTTAGCAAAATGGTGTAAAAAACCTGACTCCTGAACCATCTTGTCTTCAATCTTTATTGCAACACCGTTCATGAATCTTTTCGTATCTTTAAGATTTAGAACAATCTCATTATAATCACTAAAAACTTTTTCCACACCGATAACTTTTCGGTCTAAAACATCCTCTTCAACGTGATTTTTTATTTCCTCCAAAGTTAAAGAGTCAGAAATGTTAAATACGCCTGACTTTGTTCTTACCAAAAATGACATGTGTCCTCCACATCCTAGCTTTTCGCCTATATCAGAACACAATGTCCTTATATATGTACCTTTCGAACACCCCACATCAAAAATTACTCTATTGCTTTTTACGTCAAGTATATTTACAAAATGTACTTTAACTTCCCTTGCATTGCGCTCTACTTCTATTCCGCTTCTTGCAAGTTCATAAAGTTTCTTTCCGTCCACCTTTAGTGCCGAATACATAGGCGGAATCTGATTATAACTTCCCACAAAAGACTTAAGAGCATCTTCTATTCTGCTCTCGGAAACAGACACTTCTTTTTTTCTTATTACCCTTCCTGTCCCATCCTGTGTATCTGTTTCAATCCCTAGCGTGAGTTCTGCACGATAAACCTTATCCTTATTCATTAAAAACTCAATAGCCTTAGTCGCCTTACCTGTACAAACAGGTAACACACCAGCTGCTGCCGGGTCAAGAGTTCCCGTATGTCCAATTTTCTTCATTCTTAATACACTTCGTAAATAACCCACCACATCAAAAGAAGTCATTCCCGTGGGTTTTAAAACGTTTATTATTCCGTCCATATTTATAAAACTTCCCTTATCTCTTTTAGAAGCATTTCTTTTATTTGTGCCATATTTCCTTTCATAGTGCATCCCGCTGCCATCTTATGTCCGCCGCCTGAATGCCTGTTTGCAATGATTGATACATCGACATAATTCTTTGACCTAAAATTTATTTTATATTCATTGTCCATCTTTTGCCGCATCAGTACAGCAACTTCCACTTCCCTTATATTTCTCCCCAGATTCACTATGCCATCACATTCCTCTTCCTTTGCACTGGCATTTTTAAGCATTTCATCCGTTACAGTCATGAAAGCAACTTTACCATTCTCAAGAATCTCAAGAGTATCAAGTGCCATGCCTGTAAGCTTTACTTTTGAAAGTGTCAAGGTTTCAAATATAATCTGAGATATTTCCGCAACATCCACACCATTATTTATCAGGTCTGCCACTATCTGATGGGTCAGAGGGGTTGTATTACTGTATCTGAAACCACCTGTATCAGTTGCTATGGCTACATACAGACACAATGCAATATCTTTGTCAATATCAAGACCCATAAGCCTTATGGTCTGGTAAATAATTTCACCAACTGCAGAAGCAGTAGTTTTTACAAGATTCAACTCTGCAAATCTGGTATTTGTTGCATGATGGTCAATGTTTACCGTGGCATTTGCAGAATTAAATATTTTAATTCTTTTTCCAAGCCTTTCAACATCACCGGTATCTAGTGCTATAACCAGATCAAAACTTCCGGGGTTACCGCCATAAATCTCCACATGCTCAGTACCAGGGAGAAATTTATAGCTTAATGGTATCTCCTCTTCAAGCAACACCGTCGGTTCATTGCCCGCCTTTTTTAATGCCATAGCCAGTGCAATACTTGATCCTAAAGCATCTCCATCAATCGAAATATGCGGAAGTATGGCAATCTTCTCAGCATCACGAATCATTGAAATAATATCGTTCTCAATCATTTTATTACCTCTTTAAAAAAATTTCAAAATTCTTATGGAAAGGTTGAGGACTTTAATCCTCAACCTTTAAATACAGTACTCTATCTTTTTTGTTCATCCTTTTTCGAAGTCTCATTAATAAGTTTTGTAATATAAGCCCCATGTTCTATGGAATTATCTATTTCAAATTGGATTTCCGGCGTGTATCTGAGCTGGATTCTGTGTCCTATTTCACGCCTTATAAAACCCGCTGCACTCTTTAAACCCTCAAGTGCCTCTTTTTTCTCCTCCTCATTTCCCATAACGCTTATAAAAACCTTTGCATAACGCAAATCCTTTGTAGCTTTTACATGCAACACACTAATAAGCTTCGAAAGTCTGGGATCCTTCAATTCATTTTGAATTAAGCCGCTTATTTCTCTTTTAATTTCTTCAGATATACGTATTGTCCTATCCATTAAAACACTCCCAATCTTCGTTCCTAACGTTCAATTTCTTCCATAACGTACGCTTCAACTATGTCACCTATTTTTATGTCATTGTATTTTTCCACTGATAGTCCGCATTCATATCCCTGTGCCACTTCTTTTACATCATCCTTAAATCTCTTAAGTGATGCAAGCTTTCCTTGGTGCACTACAATTCCGTCCCTAATCAGTCTTATTTCCGAATTCCTTACAACTTTCCCATCAGTTACATAACATCCAGCTATAGTACCTATACCTGATACCTTAAATGTCTGTCGAATTTCTATATGCCCAAGAACATTCTCTTTATATGTTGGTTCCAATAATCCCTTCATGGCTGACTCAATGTCTTCTATAGCATTGTATATAATCGTGTAAAGTCTCAAATCGACTCCCGCATTCTTTGCTGCATCAGTAACAGTTGCGGAAGGTCTGACATTAAATCCTATTATTATAGCATTTGATACCTCTGCCAGTGTTACATCAGTTTCTGTAACAGCACCGACTCCTCCATGAATTATTTTTACTCTTACTTCTTCGTTGCTAAGCTTCTCAAGAGATTGCTTGACAGCTTCCACCGACCCTTGTACATCTGCTTTTACAATTATATTTAAGTCCTTAACTTTACCTTCCTTAATTTGGTTAAACAAGTCATCCAGTGAAACCTTCGCAGAACTCTTAAGGTGGATTTCTCTTTGTTTCAGCCTTCTCTTTTCAACAAGCTGTTTGGCTACCTTTTCATCCGTCACCGCATAGAATATTTCTCCTGCCTCAGGTACTTCAGGCATACCCAATATTTCAACTGGAGTAGATGGTCCTGCCTTCTTTATTTTATGACCTTTATCATCTGTCATTGCCCTTATTCTGCCTACTATTGAACCTGTTACTATTGAATCTCCAACATTCAAAGTACCTCTCTGAACAAGCACCGTAGCAGTAGGTCCTTTATCCTTGTCAAGCTTCGCTTCTATCACTGTACCCTTTGCCTGCTTGTTGGGGTTTGCCTTAAGCTCAAGCATATCAGCCGCCAAAAGAACCATTTCGAGAAGATTATCAATATTCATTCTCTTCTTGGCTGAGACTTCAACGCATATAGTATCTCCACCCCATTCTTCCGATACAAGCCCATGCTCAGTAAGTTCCTGCTTTACTCTGTCCGGATTGGCTGCCGGTTTATCTATCTTGTTAATAGCCACAATAATTGTAACATTTGCAGCTTTAGCATGATTAATAGCTTCTACAGTCTGAGGCATAACACCATCATCAGCTGCAACAACAAGAATTGCAACATCCGTTACCTGAGCACCTCTGGCTCTCATGGCTGTGAAAGCCTCATGTCCAGGTGTATCCAGGAAAGTTATGTTTCTTTCGTTTACTTTAACCATGTAAGCACCTATATGTTGTGTAATGCCACCTGCCTCACTATCAATTACATTTGTTTCTTTTAAAGCATCAAGAAGAGATGTCTTTCCATGGTCAACATGCCCCATAACTACAACAACCGGCGGTCTCGGTTCAAGTTTTGTCTCATCCTCTTCTTCAGAATCGTCAAACAGGATGTCTTCTTCGTTTACTACAAGTTCTTTTTCAGCCTTTACTCCAAACTCATCTGAAACAATCGAAGCAGTATCAAAGTCAAGTTCCTGATTTAACACAGCCATAACACCCATACCCATCAGCTTTTTAATTACTTCCGCAGCTGTCTTTTTCAATGATTCAGCCAAATCCTTGACAGTTATAGTTTCAGGTATTTTTATTGAAGTCAGGACTGCTTTCGGAGGAATATGCTTTTCAGGAGCTTTTGCATCTTTTCGCTGCCTGGTTGGCTTTTTACCCTTCTTTACGCCATCGCTGTAAAACTCATCCAGCACAAAATCATCGGACAATATCTTTGACACTTCTTTCTTGCCGCCGAACATATTCTTATTGGGAACCTCGTTTCTTGTTTTACCAGTACCTTTGGCTATTTCCCTTTTCTGCTCCCTCTTTGAGTTCTTGTCAACATCCTTATTAACAAACTCACGTCTTGATTCTGTACGTTGTACATTAATCTCTTCCTTCTTTACCACCGTTGCATCAACCTTTGGTATTTCCAAAGGTCTGTTAGCTGAACGGTTCATATCACGGCTTCTATCACCAGACGGTCTGTTACCTCCTGGTCTGCCCGAATTATTAACTGGTCTTCCCTGTGAATTACCTTGCCTTCCTTGATTGTTGCCATATCTACCTGAATTATTTCCCTGTCTGTTATCTTGCCTACTATCTTGTCTGTTGCCTTGTCTGTTACCTTGTCCTTGTCTGTTATCCTGTCTGTTTTCTACAGAATTCGTACCTCTATTATCGTATTTGCCTTGTACATTCCTATTTACCGGTCTGTTGTTATTAGGCTGAGAGCTCTTATTCCTCGAATCTCTTGTTTTTGCTGATTCACCATTTGCCCAGTCGCTTTTGCTTACCTCTTTAACGGCTTCCTTAACAGGCTCTTTTTCAGAAGACTCTGATGAAAAAGACTCTTTTGGGGCAAAATCTGCTTTGGCAGGTCCTGCTTTAGTAGACTCCGTTTTAGTAGGCTCTGCTTTAGCAGGCTCTGCTTTAGCAGTTGCCTCTTTAGCATGCTCTTCTTTAGCTACTTTTTCGTTAGTCTTATTATTTGATACAGGCTTTGCCTCTGCCTTCGCTGTATCCACGGTCAAGACCGTTTTTGCAGTATCCGCTGCCGTTTTAATCATATTATCTTCCTGTTCTTTTAGTTTTGTTTCTTCTATATTTACATTCTTACTATCCAATATTTTTGCCTGATTATTTCTGCTTTCTCTGTCTTTATCTTTATCAGATTTCCTTTTGAGCTCAGGTTTTGTTTCTCTTACAAACCCAGGTCTCAAACCGGATGTTGATGATGCAACTTTTACAATATCGTTCTTTTTGCGGCTTTGCGACCTTTTGTCGTTACCTCGCATATTCCTGTAATTATCAGGTCTTCCGTCATTTCCTTCATTGTTTAAGTCTAAATTAATCTCTGTTGTCCTAATAATTCTTGGACCGCTTTTAGCCTCTTTCCTTACTTCTTTTACCAGTTCACTGCTTTGATGCACAGGTGAAGAGTTTCTTTTTTCATCAGATTCCTGTTTATTATCCTTATTGTGTCTTATAACACCAATATGGTCATACAAAGCCTCTAGTTCATTTTCTTCCAACAGGCTCATATGATTCTTTACAGCTATGTCTATTTCACCTAGTTTCTCCATCAACCTCTTACTTGTAGTATTCAGTTCCTTGGCAAGCTGATAAACTCTAATCTTTGACAATATATTCACCCCCGCATCTAGTATTATCACTATCAATCATTTCAATCAAACGTTTTGAAAATTCTTTATCCAATATTGCTATCACCGACCTAACATTCTTTCCGGTAAACTTACCCAGAAATTCTTTTTTCCCAAATACTCTTATATTAATATTCCTATATTTGCAGGCATCAAAAAACTTTTTTTTTGTGTTTTGAGATGCATCCTCAGAAACAATAATCAAATTAACCCTTCCTGCTTTCAAAGCCCTGTCACATGTTTCTTCACCTGAAAGAAGTTTTTGTGCTCTTGTAGCCAATCCCAAAAACGAGTAAATCCTGTCAGCCATTCTCCTCCTCCAATTCACTTTTAAGAGTTCCATATATTTCGTCTTCTATTGAGGTCTCAAATGCTTTTTCGAATCTTTTCGCTTTCTTTGCTTTATCAAAGCAAGAGACATCCTTACAAATATAGGCTCCTCTACCAGGCTTTTTTCCTGCAAAATCAATAGAAATTTCATTTTCCTTATTTCTTACTACCCTTATAAGTTCCCTCTTAGGTTTCATTTCCTGACAACCTAAGCACATTCTCATCGGAACTTTCTTTTGCTTCATTACTTATCACTTCCCTGGTCTATGGTTAAAGGACTAAAGTTATTGATCATTCTCATCGTATGAAATATCATCCTCTTCAATATCTTCTTCAATCCCCTCTTGAATGTCTTGTTCAATGTCTTGTTCAATGTCTTGTTCAACATCCTCTTCTGTGTCCTCATCTTTGTAATTATCATCAAAGTTTAAAAGCTGTTGCTCTATGGTAGCTCTTAACTGTGATTCGCTCTTGATATCGATTTTCCATCCTGTTAGTTTTGCCGCAAGTCTGGCATTCTGACCTTCTTTGCCGATTGCCAAAGACAACTGAAAATCCGGAACCGTTACCTTTGCACTTTTCTCTTCTTCACTAATATCTACCCTTACTACTTTTGCAGGACTAAGACTACTTGAAATATATTCCTTAGGATTGCTGCTCCACTTTATTATATCGATTTTCTCTCCTCTAAGTTCATCAACTATAGCCTGAACCCTCGTACCCTTTTGTCCTACACATGCACCTACAGGGTCAACATTGTCATCCTTTGAGAACACAGCTATCTTTGTCCTAGAGCCCGGTTCCCTTGAAATACTCTTGATTTCAACAGTTCCTTCGTGAATTTCGGGAACCTCCAATTCAAAAAGCCTTTTTATAAGACCAGGATGGGTTCTTGAAACCATTATCTGAGGACCCTTTGAGGTCTTCTTTACTTCTATTATAAAAGTTTTTATCCTGTCGTTAAATTTATACTCCTCACCTGCTATTTGTTCTGCAGGTGCCAATACCGACTCAGTCTTACCAAGATCAATAATTACATTTTTCCTCTCAATCCTCTGTACAATCCCTGTAACAATCTCGCCTTCTTTATTTGAAAACTCGTCAAAAATAATACCTCTTTCGGCCTCTCTTATTCTCTGTACAACTACCTGCTTTGCTGTCTGAGCCGCTATCCTTCCAAATTTTTTGGGTGTTACCTCAATTTCAGCCATATCTTCTTCTTCAAACTCAGCATTTATTTCCTTCGCACTTTCCAAAGATATATCCAAAAAATCATTCTGAGGATCACTAGTCACTCTTTTCAGTGCAAAAACCTTGAAATCTCCGGTATCGCGGTCTATTGAAACTCTTACATTTTGTGATGAACTAAAATTTCTTTTGTACGCAGATATAAGTGCCGCCTCAATTGCTTCAATCAGTATTTCCTTATCAATTCCCTTCTCTCTCTCCAACTGCTCTAATGCATGAATTAAATCTGCACTCATTTCAGAACCTCCTTATTTACTTTTCATATTTAACGATTACTAAATGTTTAAAACTTAAGTACTCTTCTTACAAGAGCCACCTTGTCTCTATCAAATTCAATATTCTCGTTTTCATTTTTTTTGATAACTATTTTTTTATCTATAATGCCAACAAGCTCACCTTCAAAAACTTTCTTTCCATCTATAGGCTTAAATACTTTAACTTCTACAAGTTCTCCCTTAAACCTTTCAAAATCAGAATCCTTCTTAAGTGGTCTTTCAAGACCTGGTGAAGATACTTCAAGGAAATAACTCTGTTTTATCGGGTCTTTTCTGTCTAATATCTCGCTTATTTCTTCACTGACCAATTGGCAATCGTCAATCGCTATTCCACCCGGCTTATCTATATAAATTCTAAGATACCAGTTAGCACCTTCCTTTATAAATTCAACGTCTACAAGCTCAAACGCATGCTTTAGAGCAATTGATCCGGCAAATCCGGTTACTATTTCCTCTATATTTTTATTTGTCATCTTTTCCTCCCGTAAACCCGTTTTAAATGGTAAAACGGTATGAACAAAATTTCGTACCCATCGAGGGTACCAAATTTTGCCTCTTTCATTTTACTCCAAGAGGCCTAACAAAATTTCGTACCCATCGAGGGTACTCAATTTTGCCTCTTTCATTCCTCTCTAAGAGGTTAAATAATACGAAAGAGTGGGATCGACCCACTCTTCGCCATCAAGTTACTATTTGCTTTAGTCCAAAAGTATTATAACATTATTATTTGTAATTATCAACATTTTATTATATGAATTGCAATATTTTTTTATTTGCTTTATTTGTACTTCTCATGTTTCTTATATAAAGCGGTGTCAAATTTCGCCATAATGGTTATTGCCCTTACTATCATTTCATTTCATGATATGCCAAAACCCTTTGCTTGGGTATCTGTTTACTTAATCTAGCATTTCTAAATAATAATTATCATCATTTTGAATATTTATTAAAACTTCCTCTAATGAGTCCGCTATCTTAACATCATAGTAAAAAATATTACTTGAATTATCATCCGTCAATTTTATTGATATTAATGCTGACTCATTGCCTTCAAAAAATATTAATTTACCTTCTTCATATTCATCATATATCTCAATATCAGGATAAAATTCAAAATCACCTTCTCTTAATCTAAAATCTCTAATAAAAAATCTTTTAATTCTTTTGGAATATTTAACTTTAACGCTTTCTCCAATTCATTTATCTCTTCTATTTTCACTGGATAAAACTTATTTTGATTATCATCTTTTAAAAAGTCATACTTCACTACTTATTGCCTCCTTCAAACAACTCATTTGCTGGAGAACCAGCTCCATGTATTCCTGATTGATGTTCATTAGGAAACTTAGCTGGATGTATATTCCACCACTCATGTTCTCCTCCAAAAAAGTTATCAATTATATGGTGTGCATCATATTTATCCCCTACTTTTCTAGCAACCTTTGTAAATACATTATTCAACATCTTTTTCCATCCTGGATTTTGGTAGCATTGAATGTGCTGCAAAATAAAATTTTAAGCAAATTTACGTAAAAAATCTTCCAATATTCTTTTTGTTGAAGTTCCAGATTCTTCAATCCTTTCTTTGATATCTTTTATAATGGATGGATTAGATGCAACATACTTATGTCCAATTTCATTATCAAATGCTCTTAATGCATCTATACACATATCAAATAATTCTAAGTCATCTACAGTTATCAACTTTGCAATGATATTTAGTTCCTCAGCAATTATTTCATTATCAAGGCAGTAAATCAGTTTTTTTTGCCATTCTAATGGCTTAGTTAAAACTTGTCTTGATAGTTCTTCCCAATCACTAGCAGAAAATTGAGATAACATTTCTTGAGCAATAGAAAAACCATCATCATACCATGAATCAATCGTTACATCTTCTAATAAAAATTTATCTAGTTCGTTATACATTTAAAATCACCTCATTGTAAATATAGTAACTAAAAGCCCGATGGTTTAGGTGCATTAACTCTGCCTGTTGGATACCCAGATATTACATCATCCCCAATTTTCAGTACATCAATTTCGACACCATCGATTATTTGCCTATGCCATGTTGCTCCATCTCTTAATCTTGTTGAAATAGCTGGAGAATCTCCAACTTTTTTAACACTATCAATGATCTTTGTTTCACTCCATGAATCTGGAAACAAAGTACTTTTCTTAAGTTTAGAAATATTACCATCTGATAAATCCTTTGTAAACTGAACATTTTTTGTACCATCTGGATTTACCGAAAGTTCTTCAACAGCAAAACTATGATTTTTATTATTAATATTCGATGAATGTCCACCTATAACTTCATTTCTTGTAGGTGATTTGCGTTGACCCTCTAAAATTTTATTTTGCATTTCAGAACTGATATTAGTTTTAGCCTTTCCCTCTCCCTTGGCAGTATAGAGTCTCCATCATTACACGCTCCCATAGCAATGGCACGTTCCATTCCATCCCTATCTTCTTCATTACTAGCCTTTTCAAAGGCCTTAAAACAAATCTCCGGTGAATTAGGTACTCTATCTGCTCCAGTCACACTATTGCTTTTTCCCATCGCCCCTTCACCTCTTTATTTTGTTATAAGTATATTAATTTTACCAATATATGTCAACCGCAATTACATATTCTCTATTTCATTTATAAGCTCTTCAACAATCCTGTTCTGGGAGATCTTGCGAACTATTTCACCTTTTTTGAAAAGCAAGGCTTCACCTTTTCCGCCAGCTATTCCTATATCGGCTTCCTTCGCTTCCCCTGGACCGTTTACAGCACATCCCATTACAGCTACCTTTATATCTTTTTTCACTGTCTTCAGCCTTTGTTCAACCTTCTGTGCAATATCAATCAAATCTATCTGGCACCTTCCGCAGGTAGGGCATGATACAAACTCAACGCCGCCCTTTTTAATCCCCAATGATTTTAATATTTCATTTCCGGCTCTGACTTCCTCTACGGGGTCACCTGTAAGGGAAACCCTCATAGTATCTCCTATTCCTTCTGCTAAAAGGCAACCGAGTCCAACAGATGATTTTATGGTACCGGTATAAACCGTTCCAGCTTCAGTTACTCCAATGTGCAATGGATATTCAGAGCTTTGTGACATAAGCCGATAAGCTGCTATTGTCATTGCAACACTCGAAGCTTTCAAAGAAAACACTATATCATAAAACCCTAGTTTCTCCAGAATCTCCGCATGACCCAAAGCGCTCTCGACCATTGCTTCAGGAGTTACGCCTGCGTATTTTTCAAGAATAATCTTCTCTAAAGAACCTGAGTTTACACCTATCCTTATGGGAATATGCCTTTCTTTTGCAAGCTCAACAACCTTTCTTACCCTGTCAACATCACCTATATTCCCGGGATTCAGCCTTATCTTATCCGCACCGTTTATTATGCTTGCCATTGCCAGACGGTAATCAAAGTGTATATCAGCTACCAAAGGTATTCCTATGGATTTTTTTATAGTTTTAATGGCTTCTGCTGCCTCATTGTCAGGAACAGCTACCCTTACGATACTGCATCCTTCATCCTCCAAATTCTTTATCTGATTTATTGTGGACGCCGCATCCCTTGTATCAGTATTCGTCATAGACTGAACCGTTATGTTAGAATCATCCCCAATAGAGATGTTTCCAATCTGGATTTTCTTGGTTTTCTTTCTTATAAAACAATACTCTTTCATATAGCCCTCTTTCACTATGCAGTAATTGTATTCTAACGCATTTTTAACCAATAATCAACTTATAAATATCATGGGATGTAATAAATATAGCAAGCCCGATTAACAGGAAAAAACCTATTGTCATTATAATGGCTTCCTTTTCAATGGGTAAAGGCTTCCTTCTGACTGCCTCTACAATCAGAAGCAATAGCTTGCTTCCGTCAAGCGCTGGAAAAGGAATAAGATTTGTTGCTCCGACTGCAACACTTATATACGCTGTCATATTCAAAAGCCTCAATAATGTCTCAATAACTGATACGGTTCCTTTAACTGCATCGTTCATTGTCGCAACTATACCAACGGGTCCAGCCATCTGATTTAAATTTACCCTGCCGGTAATAAGCCATTGCAAAGAGTAAACAACCGTTCTTATATTTGAGAATGTGAATAGTAGAGATTGTTTAAGACTATCTGCAAAATTTGCTTCTTTATATTTAAAAACCATACCAACATCGTAATCCGCCTGTTCTGCTTTAAATGGAGTAACATCTATAACCTGTATGCTTTCTCCACGTTTAACAGTAATGTTTATAGGTGTTTCCTTATTTGCCTGTAAAAATGCAGATATTTCATCAAGCGTACCAACATCAGTATCATTCATCTTGATAATCTCATCCCCTGCATTCAGTCCATATTTTTCTGCCGGCATACCCGGACTAAGCTCGTTAATAATATTTGTTTTACTATCTGCACTTGTAGAAAAACCAAGGTAATACTGCTTAGCTTCAGGTGTTATCTGCATAGTTAATTCCTCACCGTTTCTCAACACCTTGATTTCGGTAGGTTTTCCTTCTGAAATATACAAAAACTGATACATTTCAACATACTGGTAAATCTTTTTATTATCATAGTTAAGAATTATATCGCCCTCATTAATTCCTGCATGGTATGCCGGAGAATTTTCTCTGATACTCTCAATTTCAGTAGAAGCATAACCGCCTGATAAGGAATAGAAAACAACAATAATAATAAAGGCAGCCAAAAGATTTGCAAAAGGTCCCGCCGCAATAACTGCTGCTCTTGTCCAAACAGGCTTCTTGCTAAATGACATTTCGCTGTCGGATGCCTCATCTTCTCCTTCCATCTTTACATATGCCAGAATAGGTAATGTTCTTAATGAATAAACAGTCTCTCCACGTTTTATGCTAAAAATTTTAGGCCCTACAAAAAGGGAAAACTCCTCAACTTTAATACCGGATAATTTAGCTACTATAAAGTGTCCAAGCTCATGAACAATGATTATGAAATTAAATGCCAGAATTATCATTAATAATCTCATCATAGATCCCTCCATCTCTAAATATTATTGCAAATGCTCCATATACAACTACATATATACTCATTTAAATTATAACTTATTTATATAAAAAAAACATCTAATTATTCAACATTTTTACTACATTTCTTGCCCACAAATCCGCTTCAAATATTTCATCCAATACGGGTTGGGCTTTAAATGTATGCTTTGACATAACCTTTTCAACAATGTGTGATATATCAAAAAATCGTATCTGGCGCTTTAAAAACAATCCAACAGCCTCTTCATTCGCAGCATTCAATACTGCTGGCATGGTTCCTCCGATTTTAAGCGCTTCAAAAGCGAGACGCAGACACGGAAAAGAAGTCATATCAGGTTTCTCAAATGTGAGTTGCTTGCTTTTAAGCAGGTCAAGCTTTGGAAAACTGTTCGGCATCCTGTCAGGATAACTAAGCGCAAATTGTATCGGTATCCTCATATCCGGCGTTCCAAGCTGCGCAATTACTGAGCCGTCAGTATATTCCACCATTGAATGGATAACACTCTGAGGATGAACCACAACCTCAATATTCTCTTCCGATATCCCGAACATCCATTTTGCTTCAATAACTTCAAGCCCTTTGTTCATAAGGGTTGCAGAATCTATTGTTATTTTATTCCCCATATTCCAGTTGGGGTGCTTCAAAGCATCTTCCAAAGTAACCTTTTCAAGTTCATCTACACTTTTCCCCCTGAAAGGACCCCCTGAAGCAGTTAAAATTATTTTTTTGACATCACTTTTATTATTGCCCATCAAACTCTGAAAAATAGCAGAATGCTCGCTGTCTATAGGAAAAATTTTTACGCCCGCATTGAAAGCCTCAGACATAACAATTGAACCCGCTGTAACAAGTGTTTCCTTGTTTGCCAGAGCAATATCCTTCCCATTCCTTATTGCTTCTATAGTGGGCATAAGACCTGCAATACCTACTATAGACGTAACAACAGTATCTACCGACTCAATGGAAGCTACCTTTTTTAAACCCTCCAGACCGCTTACAACCTTAATACTCAAATCTTTAAGGTTTGACCGAAGAACATCTGCAAGGCTTTTTTCCTTTACTGCTATCATCATAGGCTTAAATTCCCTGGCCTGTTTTTCGAGTAGCTCAATATTTGTGTTTGCAGACAAACCATCTACTTTAATATTAAGATTTTTTGCAACCTCAAGTGTCTGCACACCTATCGAGCCAGTGGAACCCAGTATTGAAATTCTTTTTCCCATTCATAATCTCCTTTTTTCATCTCTTTACTACTTATCTATCCTACCTAAAAGCTTTAATTTATATAAATCACATAGTTATGAAATTTTTCTCGCTCAATTCACTATAAAAAACTTTAAATAAAAAAACACCATAGGAGCCGTAAAAAGTACGCTGTCAAATCTGTCAAGCACCCCCCCATGTCCCGGCATGACATTCCCATAATCTTTTACCTTCGTAAATCTTTTTACAGAAGAAGCCGCCCAATCTCCTATCTGAGATACACAACCGCATAGAAGACCTATAATCGCGAAGTGATATAAAGGTATATAATCAATATAGTGATTGGTATTAAGAAACACCCCGTACAGAACCATTACCAGAACACTTCCAAAAACTCCGCCTATTGCTCCTGCAACTGTTTTCTTCGGACTGATAACAGGCAAAATCTTTCTCTTTCCAAAATAACGTCCGGCAAAATAAGCAAATGTGTCGGTGGCAAAAGCACCTATAAAAATAAGCCACACATAAAAGAAACCACTGTCCAGATTTCTGGTCAGGAGTACAAACGAGAACATAAACACTATGTATGCTATCCCGATAAAAGTCAGGGAAATATCTACTATGTTGTATTTATTGAATTTAAAAATAGTATATGAAAACAAAACAACAACAATAAGAAATGCCGTCAAAATAAAAGTATGTATAGATAACATGCTCTCAACATTCAATGCAGAATTTTTATAGAACTGCACTAATCCTATCAGAACAATAGGTAAACAAGATATATATCCTACCAACTTAACAGGTCTGTAACCAGCAGTTTCAAAGGAAGCATAAAACTCATTCAAAGCCACTATTGACAATACAAATACTGCTAATCCCAATGCAATTTCTCCTGCCCATACTACCGCTACAAGCATTATTAACCCCACAACCGCACTGGCTACTCTGACTTTAAGCAATCTAAATTCCCCCATATCTCCTATTTCGATTTTGAAACTCGTTTATCGCTTTAATTATATGTTCGCCCTTTAAATCAGGCCACAAAACATCTGTAAACCACAGTTCTGTATATGCAGACTGCCACAAGAGAAAATTGCTGATTCTCATCTCCCCGCTGGTACGTATCATAAGTTCAGGGTCGGGTAAATCTCTTGTATACAATTTCTTTTCTACAAGTTTTTCATCAATTGCATTTACATTATATTTTCCATAGGTTACGTCCTTAGTTATTTCTCTTATTGCATTTACAATTTCTCTTTTACTTCCATAGTTTAATGCTATGTTTAATACTATTCCTGTATTCTTTGCAGTAATCTTTCTTACCCTTTCTATTTCAGCCTGTATATTTCCACTAAGAGCGCTTACATCACCAATAACCCTTATTTGTACATTTTTCCCTCCAATATGTTTTTCGGCATTTTTTAAGAAATCAAGAAGCAGATTCATAAGACCATCAACTTCATCTTTAGGTCTTGACCAATTTTCAGTGGAAAACGCATATACAGTAAGGTACTTAATCCCTATATCCCCGCAAAATGCAGTGATTTTCTTAAGGGTATTCGCACCCTCTCTATGCCCTACAACCCTTGGTAATCCTCTTTTCTTTGCCCATCTTCCATTCCCATCCATTATTATTGCAATATGAACCGGGACATTATTATAATCTATCTCTTTATTATTACCTTTTTTGAACAGCTTACCAAAAAAGCTCATCCTAACCTCCGATACCATGGGATAATGGTTAATATAGTACCCTATAAACTATAGAAAGATAACATAGAATTAATTCTAACAAAGCACATCAATATTGTAAAGTAAAACCCCTCTATATCAAGAGGGGTTTACAAACAATAATTTCAACAGACTTTTCATCAACTGCTTTTACATTTACTACCCTGTAATAACCTTCAATACTTTCGGGTTTACATTTAGGCGGAGAAGTCACTTTTATGGAAGTGATGGTTATAAAAGCTTTATTTAATAAATTTTCTGCTTCATTGAGTGTAAAACCTATAACTTCTTCAACCTGCATAATCAAACCTCTAATATTTCTTCATCTTTTGCTTCAACAATTTTATCAACTTCTGCAACATATTTATCTGTCAGAACCTGTATTTCCTTTTCGGCATCCTTTAGGTCGTCTTCAGTAATTTCACTGTTTTTCTTTAATGTTTTCATATGCTCAATTCCATCCCTACGGATAGACCTTATGGCAATTTTGGATTCTTCGCCATATTTTTTTACAACCTTCGTAAGCTCCTTCCTTCTCTCTTCAGTAAGAGTCGGGAATACAAGCCTTATAACCTTACCGTCATTACTTGGATTTATACCTATATCCGATTTTTGTATTTCTTTTTCAACCTCTTTCAATATCTTTGAATCCCATGGCTGTATCATTATAACTCTTGGCTCTGGAACCGAAACATTTCCTAACTGATTTATCGGTGTAGGAGTGCCGTAATAATCAACTGCAATTTTGTCAAGAATAGAAGGATTTGCTCTCCCAGCCCTTACACCGTTAAGATCTCCCTTCAACACGTGTATGGTTTTCTTCATTTTCTCCTCAATATTCTTATACACTTCTTTTGACATACTATTCCTCCTTTATTTACATTATTGATGTCCCAATAAATTCTCCCATGACAACCTTAATGATATTTTCCGGTTTATCCAATCCGAAAACTATAATTGGAATATTATTGTCCTTGCAAAGTGAGGCAGCTGTTGAATCCATAACTCCCAAACCCTTGTTAAGTACATCCATATAAGATAACTTTTCATATTTTATAGCATTCGGGTTTGTGTTCGGATCGCTGTCATATACTCCGTCTACTTTCTTTGCAAGTAAAATAACTTCTGCATCTATTTCAGCTGCCCTGAGCGCAGCTGTGGTATCGGTAGAAAAATAAGGATTACCAGTTCCACATGCAAAAATTACTATTCTCTTCTTTTCAAGATGCCTTACGGATTTTCTCCTTATGTACGGCTCAGCAATTTGTCTCATCTCTATGGCAGTCTGAACTCTGGTAGGAATTCCTCTTGATTCTAGGGCATCCTGAAGTCCTAAAGCATTAATAACCGTTGCGAGCATCCCCATATGGTCTGCAGTTGTACGATCCATACCTACACCGCTTCTTCCTCTCCAGAAATTTCCACCCCCAACTACAATGGCAATTTCAACTCCCATGTCATATACATCTTTTATTCTGTCGGAAATCTCATTTACAGTCTCAGTACTAAGCCCGTACTTTTGCTGTCCCGCGAGAGCCTCCCCGCTTATTTTAAGTATTATCCTTTTATATTTTGTATGTTGCATTAAAGATTTCCCTCCGTTCTAAGACCTTTTTACTTATTACTAACAAAATTTCGTACCCATCGAGGGTACTAAATTTTGCCTCTTTCATTTCACTCCAAGAGGCCTAACAAACTTTCGTACC
>CAYPCH010000002.1:0-51902 GCA_964409165.1 uncultured Oscillospiraceae bacterium
ATAATATGCAGAAATTAAACTGATTTAGAAGAATTTAAAATGACGTTCAACACTACGGCCCGATCATTCCTGGAAAAGGCACCTCCATCACAGCAACTTGATACTTTCAAGGTCTTTAAGCTTAAAGCTCCCTCAGCTTTTTGTTTTTAATTTTTGGGAAACTTGAATTTTAATAGTGTTGACATAAAAATCTCCTCCTTGGTTTCTTTTGTCTACAATTCCTGCCAAGAAGGAGATTTTAATCTTTCTATACATAGAATTTGTTATTTCCTCACCATAAATGCATTTATAAACCTCAAAAATAAGTTATGTTAACAATTGTTAACTTCTATTTATCTACAACTAAACATTAACCATTATTGTTAATGCTTATTCAATACTGCCGAAGTCTTTTATTTTTTCTTTTGCTTCCTTAATGGATAGTCTATTATTAAGGAAATCTTCCTCAAGTTTATCAATAAACTCTAATTGGTTTGTTGCTTGTTTATATGCTTTTGCATTATGTTTTAATGCTAGCGCTTGCATTTGAGCTAGTTCTCTTGCTGATTCTATTAAATATAACACACTATCTTTGTCTTCTTCATCTGTGCTTTGAATAGAATCATTAGAAAATTTCTTTGCTAATCTATCTTCCTCAGCTAGTTTTTCCGTTTTTTTTATCAACTCTTTATATTGTCTGTTTTCATCTTCACTTACAACTCCATCCTCATAAGCCTTTTTTTCTAACTCTTCTATCTTGTCATATGTATCTTTAATCTCTAGATGAATTTCTCTCTGTTCTCTAACCTCAGGAAATTCCTGTTGTACTTCGCTACTTTTTGAATTTAATGAAAAAACATTTAGTCCAAAACTTAAACACAAAGTTGCACATAACATAAGCCCAATAAAACTCTTTTTATTCATTTTATAATCCTCCTTAAAAAATTTTATACTATAATTATTATTATAACATGTAATATAATAATATTAAAATACTTCTTTTATACTATAAAAAATAATAATATTTTGTGAGCCAACATTTGCCCATGAATTGACTTTTGCATATAAAGATCCTTCAGTTTTATCTATGCTATGCTGGGCATAAGCTGCATCATTTATACTTAGACCAAAATTGTAATATTTACCATATATAACCATAGAGTGATACGTCTCGCCGTCTGGGTATGCTAGTTGAAATACATCCCCTTTTTTTAACCTCATCATAACGTTACCCCAATCATTTACAACATCTGTTGCATTGTAATAAATCGCCATTTTATATGCCCTGTTTTCACCTGTCCCGTTTACATTTCCCCAATGATATCTAAAATTATGTGCAGCCCTCCATGTATTAGAAGATCCTAAAGGAATTATATCATTATTATAATACCAACTTGAATACGATGTATAAAGTGGAAATCCTCCCTGTGACGCATTTCCACCTTCGGGTTCATCACCTAAACACTGTGAGACAAAATTAGTACAATCAGCATTAGGAATATACATATACGCATTGGTATTACTATTTTCAGCATATTTTAAAGCATATGCCGCTGCTTCATCCCTTTGAAAATCTGAATTTACGTTATTAATAGTACTAACAAACAATTTTGTTTTCTTTGGGAATTCAGTTAACAAACCAAGAATCACCCTTCTCATTAACGCTTTGTCCGTACTATTAATACTACCATCACCATTTACATCAGCTGCATAGTAATCCTCGTCTACAGGTAAATTAGACAAATACCCGAGGAGATAATTATTTAGTATAGAATAATCTGTGCTATTAACACTAAAATCACCATTAACATCTCCAATAACAAGTTGATTCGCATTATTTAAGTTAACTCTTGAAGCCGTTGGCTGTACAAGCGTCCGAGATTGAATATTTGTTGTGGTTATGTCCTTAGGAGTACTTATCCCAATAATACCATCATTCGTATAAAAAGATACTTGATTAAATGAAACATCTGCAATACAACAATCTGAGTTAATTATTTGAACAAAACATCTTCCTTTTGTGGCATCATTGTTAATTTTAAATTTAATATTTGCAAACACTCCATCTTGTTTTATATATTCATCACCACTGTGGTCACAGAACAAAGTACTGATGATACCATCGGTAGAATTATTGGCAGAAAAAAAATTCTCATCTGAGTTAAGAATAATGTTTCCAGGTTCTATTTCAAAAAAACTAAAATTACTTATATCATATTTAATTTTTATCTACATACTATTTATGCCTGTTAATGGTATGTTTTTTAGGTTAATAGGTATACTTACTAAATCACCGGGTTTGCCTGAATACTGACCTATTACTATTTCTGGAATTTTTTGTGCATGAATTACATTTCCAGTTAATATAGTAGTCAAAAGAAAAACAGAAACAACAAATCCTACATATTTTTTTATTCTTTTACACATTTCATAATAACCCCCTTAATATATTTTCACTTTTATACTTTCCATACAAGGCAACAAAATCCTTTATTTTTTAATTTTTTATTTTTAAAGTTTAAATAAGCTAGACATATGCTCTTTAAAATAGCAATATCGCATGAATTACAGAAGGAACTTGTTAGACTTGCAAATTCTAAACTGCCGGATTATGATGAGCAACTGTTCAGAAGGTTTATTGAAAAAGTTACATTTATGACAATAAGCCGACCGTTAAGTTAAAGTCTATTGTCGAGATTGATATATTACTTTAAATAAATATTAGAATAAAAATGTTACTGTTCACTCCCTATATTTAATTCATTGTGAAAAGTGCTGAATTTTATTTTTTTATTTTGTGGATAACTAGCTTTGAGGCCCATAGTGAAACTATCAGTGTCCGCAATCAATGGTTTGAAGTATTTGAGGATGTTCAAAAGGAATTCGAGCAGAAACTGAACATTTTCCAAAGGTTAAATAAGCAGTTGGAAAAAAGAGCACTGCGAGCAGAACAACAGCTAGATGAACAAAAAAATAAAGTAACAGAGCAGCGTCATCAACTCTATACTCTGGCAACAGAATTGGAAGAAGAAAAAGGAATTAATCTGAAGTTAAGAGCACAAAATAATCGAGATTATGAGAATTCTTCCCTTCCTTCTTCAAAATCAATCAAAAACAAAAAGATTACAAATAATCGAGAAAAAACAGGAAAGAAGCCCGGTGGTCAGCCCGGACACAAAGGCCACTGTAGAAAAAAACAGGTGCCAACCTCGGAGCCTGTCTTACTTCCTGCGCCACAGGCAGTTCTCGATGATCCTGATTTTAAGAAGACCTCCAAAACCATAGTAAAACAACTTGTCGGAATCCGTCTGTTGCTTGATGTGACAGAATATCATGCCGATGTTTATTATAATGCTAAAACAGGTGAGAGGCCTTGTAAGATGGTGAGCCCCGATGAGAAAAGAGTCACTAGAGTCACTAGGGACGGTTCTTGTTGACTCACTTTAATCAAAAAAAATTTATTGACAGATGATTCTGAATTATTTACACTCCCGTTTTCACCATCCCTAAAATACTTAACGCATACCTCTCATAGGGCTCTTTAGTAATCATTCCGATCTCTTGCATACAAGTTGGTTACACACAGACATCGTTACTAGATCTTACATGGAATTCTTTTTGTTTCCCTTTATAACCGTTATCTCCACCTCTTGTTTCTCCAGTTTACTGTCTATTGATTCTAATTTATGATCATGTTTTTTAAGCTGTTCAGTATTCTGTTTCCAACCATCAAATAAAGCATCTAATTTCTCCCCATGAGAATTCTCCATTCTAGTTACTACATCTTCAAGACTTCGTTGGCTTTTTTTGATTCCATCTACATCTTTTTTGATTCCATCTACATCTTTTTTGATTCCATCTACATCTTTTTTGATTGCACCTACATCTTTTTTGATTTCGCCCATCTCATTTGTGAGATTTCCAACTTGTGCAGCTACAAATTCTAACAATTCTCTATCATTCATCTTTTAATGCCTCCATTTTAAGATAAATCTAATCTAACATTTCATGTACTTATTATATAATGTGTTAGATATAAATACAATATTTAATGCTTATTATTTCCAAACTCTTGCGAAACGCTGTAATAACAATACTTTAAAGGATTTCTCCAATCTAAAATATTTTATGATGAATACAAAATTAAAGTATCAATCTTTCCTGACTTTGAAATTGATTTAAAGCCAGTCTTTGATATGGTATAATTCTTACTGTTCAAGGGGTACAGGCTTAAAGTACATTAAAACATGGATTTCATAACATTTCAGTCATTAGAGTATAAAATCTGAGTTTTGTTGTCAGTACCCCTAAAAAAACTGTTTTAATCGAGGTTGTAGTTAGTCTTGCAATTTATAGTATTTTGACATTCAAGTGGATGTCCCCCTTGTCACCTAAAAGTGACTTGGTGAAAAGGAGTGAATCACTAAAGCCGTGCTTGTAGAAGAAACAGGACTTCAAATACATCATGTCGTACAGTATGCTTGTGTGCTTTATCAGAAGCTCCTTTGCTTCATCAGATAAGCTTGATTTTAATAGGTTTAAACTCTGGTTTTCCTTTTCGGAAAGAGCCTGAAAGTCTTTGGAATTTTCCAGCCTGTAATCAAGCTGGTCAAGACGCTCAATTTCACAGCCTGTAAGAAATTCTTCAAACCCTTTCCACTTTTTTGATTCGTTCAACATTTATATCTTCCCCCTCAAAATTTTCTTTGAAGGGGAAAAATTAAAAAGTACACGCGTAAGACAAAACCTACACATGTACTTTTATGTTATTGAAAATAAGAAAAAACTGTACTATAATAACATAAGGTTGCTTGTGGTAGCATATGCTACATATGTAGGTGGGTTTGCACCTGCGTAAGCCTGTAGGTGTTGTCGCACTTACAGGCCACGGCGACCCTTTTTAATTTTTCCCCACGTAGATTATATAATATTAGTCATAATTTAGCAACATTATTGTAACTTTTATTTTCCTTATAAGTGTAAAAGTTTGATATAATTTGTGCGGTTTATATGTTAAAACCCCTGTTATAGTTTTGGACAAATTCTAGTAGCCGATATAAAAATAGCCTATGCAAAAAAATATAATAAACAAAATATAATAAACAAAATATAATAAACAGTGAAAAACTTATTGGTTATGATATAATTAGATTAAATGAATATAAACAAAGAATTTTTCTATTTAATACTAATCATTTTAATCCTTTCGCTATGAAATTGTTTAGAACAGATAAAGTACATTGTAAAATCTTTAAATTATATATGCAAATCAACTTTTACACATATATATAGCATTTTAAAGCTGTGTTTGATGAGATACGTGCTATTTGGGGCACATTGAGCAATGTTTCACAAACGGCAAATATTTCATAAATTTTGTGGGGAAAGTTGAGTTAATTTATTTATTTTTATATTTTATGGGGGGTTTTTGTATGAAAAAAAGAAGTTCAGTGGTGTTGGTCGTGTTACTTCTGGTTTTTGGCGTTTTTAGTTTTTATGCTCAAGCAGCTGTGTTGTATGGTGACGTAAATTCTGACGGAACAATTAGTTCGACTGACTATGGATTTATGAAGAAACATGTGCTGGGTATATCCTCTGTCAGTAATCCTTTAGCCGCAGACTTGGATGGTAACGGGTCAATCAATTCAACTGACTATGTACTGTTGAAGCATTACATATTAGGTAAAATAACTGAATTTCCGGTTGAATCCCAAGTTGTAACTCCTACTCCTACACCTACAAATACTGCACCTATAGCTCCTACACCTACAATTTCTACAGTTCCATTTGACCCAACAAAGCACCTTGATGGAAAATTAAGCGCATTCCGCCAAGGCGATACAGGTGATTGTGGTGCTGTTTCTGCAATACAGGCATTAGATAATAGCGAATTTGGAAAGGAATTTTTAAGTAAAATTATTACAGCTAATAACGATGGCAGTTATACACTCAATTTCTTATCCGGAAAGCAGACAGTATCAAAAAAAGATGTGGATAATGCATACATAATAGGAGACTTTGATGCTAAAGTTATAGAGGTTGGATTAGCAAAAGCAATGAGTATTTATAATGGTTGTTTTGCTTGTGATGTATTTATAACAATGACAGGATTTAAGCGAAATACTGTTATGGGAACGACTGCTAAAACTAACATGATGAATACTATGACTTCAAAATGTGCTTCTGGAGAGGGTATTACAGCGGCTTGTGATTTTAATATAGCTGATCCAAGTAAAGGTATTATTGGGGATGGAGGTCATTCTTATTCAATAAAGAGTGTAACTAAAGATAAAGTATTACTCATAAATCCATGGGATACATCTAAAGTTGTTGAAATGTCCAGAAGTCAATTTGAAAATTCTATAAGGTACATGACATATATTGATGCAGAAGCAAAAAAGGTTAACATATACTGGGACTAGATGTTGTAAAATTTTCTAAATATAAATTGCATATATTATAAAAATATTATAAAAAAGGACAGGTTGAAGAAATTCAATGTGTCCTTTTTTATGTAAGTCCCTTAAAATCCCTGTCATAATTTTGGACAAATCCTAATAATTATAATTATAAAGATAAAGAGACCTATCAGGAGGAGTTCAAAATGGAAACCAAAGAAAAGATGGTTTTTAAAATGGATGAAGTAAATAACTTTGAGAGGGATATATTAAGATTTTTGTGTGCTGATATAAGGAATATTTTTAAAAAAACATATCTGGCAGACCTTATGACCTTAGAGGAAATAAGACTTCGTGCCAACAAACCGATAATGCTTCAAAAATGCGATGGAAGCTTTTTTCTAAGCGCTGAAGGCAAGCTTACAAAAAGTAAATCAAATCTTTTTTATGTGACTCCCGAGCAAATAATGAAAACTCTCGAATTAATCAGCGAAAACTCTATTTATGCGTTCCAGGATGAAATAAGAAACGGATTTCTGACCCTTAAAGGCGGACACCGGGTAGGCATTTGCGGAAGAGCTGTTATAGAAGGAAATAACATAAAAAACATTAAGGACATTTCAGGACTTAACATAAGAATTTCCCGGGAAGTTACCGGATGTTCATCAAAAATCCTGAAGCACATTTTAGACGGAAAGGGAAGCGTATACAATACACTAATAATATCCCCCCCGGGCTGTGGCAAAACTACCATATTAAGAGATATAACAAGGTATATAAGCGATGGAATAGACCACCTTGAATTTCAAGGGATAAAGGTGGGAATTATTGATGAGCGCTCGGAGATAGCCGCCTGTTTTAAAGGTGTACCTCAAAACAGGGTTGGAGTTAGAACCGATGTAATGGACGCATGCCCAAAACAGATTGGAATGACGATGATGCTTCGCTCAATGTCTCCTGAAGTAATAGTAACCGATGAAATAGGAGGCAGCGGAGATAAGGAGGCTGTAATGCAGGTTTTGAATGCCGGTGTAAAAATAATAACTTCTACCCACGGATACAGCATGTCAGAGCTGAAAATGAGACGTGAGATACTTAGTCTTGTTGAAGAAAAGGTTTTCGACAGATATATAGTTCTCAGCGGAAAGAACGGACCGGGAACTGTGGAAGAGATTATTGACAGAGATAATAACAAAATAGCGTTTAAGGGGTGATCTGCAATGCTGGTTAAGTTGATAGGATGTGCTATTGTCCTTATATCATGTAGTCTTTTGGGGTATACATATTCTCAAAAATATTCAAGAAGACCTGGTGAGCTTCGTACACTTCAGGCATTGTTTCATATGTTTGAAAATGAAATCAGTTTCCTTTCAAACATACTTACGGACGCTTTTCTGAAAATATATAAATGTACAGACAGCTGTGTCGGCGCTTTTTTTAACTCAACTGTAGAAAATTTAAGAAGCGAAGCAGGCTTTGATGCATCTGAAGCTTGGACACAAGCGATTAAGGGAAATATTCAAAGCACATCTTTAAATAGTGAGGATGAGGAAATCCTTATTTCGTTTGGGAAAATGCTTGGAGGATCCGACCTCGAAGGCCAGATTAAGAACATAAGACTAACGGTAAACCAATTAAAGCTTCAGGAACAAAAGGCAGAGGAGCTCAAAGTCAAGAATGAGGCAATGTTCAAGTATCTGGGAGTGTTAGGAGGGCTGGCAATAATTATAATATTGTTCTAATTATAAATGACAGATGAATATACTTGTACTAAGTACTAGGTATTTAACTCTAAGTATTTAACTCTAAACACTAAACACTAAACACTAAACACTAAACACTAAACACTAAACACTAAACACTAAGCACTAAGCACTAAGCACTAAGCACTAAGCACTAAGCATTAAGCACTAATTACTTGGTACAAAGTAAAAACGAGGAGAAAGTTTACTATGGATATAGATTTGATTTTCAGAATTGCAGCTATAGGAATTTTGGTTTCTGTTTTAAATGCGGTACTGAATAAATCGGGAAGAGAAGAGCAGGCGATGATGACTACGCTTGCAGGTTTGATTGTTGTTCTAATGATGATTGTAAAAGAAATAGTAAACTTGTTTGATACGGTAAAAACATTATTTCAGTTTTAGTGTATCCTAAGAGAGTTTGTTTCTAAAAGTAGCGCAAACAGAGGACGTAAACACAAGACATAATCAGATGAAGCGTATAAAAACACTAGATTTGGACTTAAAGCAGATGATTAATACAAATGATTAATACAAATGATTAAGACAGATGATTAAGGCGGATGATTAAGGCGGATGATTAAAGGTGGAGATTTTTCAAATTATAGGGCTGGCGTTAATAGCTACAATCATTGTTATTGTACTTAAGGCTCACAGACCTGAAATAGCTATCCAGATAAGCCTTGTTACAGGCATATTGATTTTTATGCTGGTGCTTGGGAAAATAGCTGTTGTGGTAGAACTGCTCAGTAGCTACGCGGACAAGGTAAAAATAGATATGGTATACCTCTCAACTCTGCTAAAAATAGTAGGAATAGCATATGTTGCAGAATTTGGTGCAGAGGTATGTAAAGATGCTGGTGAGGGAGCAGTAGCATCAAAGGTTGAGCTTGCCGGAAAAGTAATTATCATAGTTCTGGCTGTACCGATAATTACATCTCTGCTTGATCTTATTATAAACATCATGCCGTAAGAAACTAAAGAACCGGAAGCTGTGAAATACAGATTTCTAGCTGTTAAACGCAGATATTTAAACGAATGGGGAATAATTGTATGAATAACAAAAGATATATATTATATACATATATACGGATAATTACATCTTTAATAATTGTTTTGGTTTTTAATATTTGTATTATTCAAAATGTTTGTGCTGGTGAAAACAATCCTGAAAATGAAATTACCGATCAGTTAATTGATGCGCAATCAGATACTGATGAGATAAGAAACATACAGAACCAGCTGAAGAGGTATTCAACTGAAGATATAAAGCAGATTATACCAGGGTATGACCCTGAAAGTATTATAAACAATGCTGCACGGGGTAATTTTAAATTTGACTTAAACGGAATAATAAACAGAGTATTGATGATGCTTTTTAAAGAAATTTATATAAATATAAGCATTCTTATTAAGCTGATGGTTTTAATTGTATTGTGTGCGGTGCTTAGAAATCTTCAGACAGCCTTCTTGAGCAATAGTGTGGGAGAGCTGGCTTTTTACATATGCTACATCGTGTTGGTTTCCATACTTCTTGTCAGTTTCAGTGAAACTGTAAAATCAGCATTTGAAATAATTGATGCCATGGTAAATTTTATGTATGCGTCGATACCTGTTTTAATAACACTTATGATATCATCGGGGAATATAACATCAGGAGGAGTACTGCAACCAATATTGTTATCAATTGTCCAGATATGCGCAACCATAATAAAAAATGTATTTATACCGCTCATAATACTATCAACTGTTATATCCGTTGTGAGCAATGTATCAGAAAAGGTTCAGGTCTCAAGATTGGCAGGAGTTTTGAAAAGTATTACCGGCTGGTCTCTGGGCATTATCCTTACTGTTTTTATTGCGGTAGTGTCACTGCAAGGTTCAATGGGGGCGGTTGTTGACGGTGTAACAAGCAAGATAGCTAAATTTGCAATTGGCGTATTCATACCAGTGGCCGGCAAGTATCTTGCTGATGCAGCGGATGCAGTAGTAGGTTGCACGCTTCTTATTAAAAATGCAGTCGGCATAGCCATCATGATAGGGATAATTGTAATATGCATTCTCCCTATATTAAAAATGCTTGCAATTATTATATTGTACAGGATGACTTGTGTACTTATGGAGCCGTTAGGAGAGAGTCGTATAATTAAATGCATAAGTGATGTGGCCGGGTCAATAACATTTTTAATGGGGATATTGGCATCAGTAGCATTTATGTTCTTGATAACTGTAACCGCTCTTATTACGGCAAGCAACCTAAGTGCCATGGTGAGATAACGACCAAATACTGCCGATAATTGGAGGATGAAGATGATTGAATTTCTTAAGGACTGGGTTTTAAACATTGTAACCATTACAGTTTTTATAATGCTTATAGAAATACTGGTTCCTTCAGGAAAAATGAAAAAAGCCGTTAGTCTTGTAACAGGGCTTGTTCTGGTTATTGCACTTATAAATCCGGTGCTTGGATTGGTGAAAAAGGGCATTAACTTGAAAGAATTTCAGATTGCAGGAAGCAATTATATAGATAAAAGGGAAATTATGATAAATAGTGAGGTTCTGAAAGAAAACCAGATAAAACAAATAACCAATGTGTATCGCAAAAAGGTTATAAACCAGTTGGAGGACGTTGCCAAAAATGTTGAGGGTGTAATTGATGCAAAAGCGGATGTAATAATTAATGAGGACTATGACTCTTCTGATTTTGGTGATATAAAGAAGGTTTATTTGATATTGACTTTAGAAGACAGTAATAAAAATGTAAAACCAATAGTAAAAATAAATAAAATTAAAATAGGTCGTACCAATCCAGAAATGGATACTGAATTTTCTGAAGGGGGAGAGGTTGACAAGAATATAAGGGTGCAAATAGAAAACAAAATAGAGAATTTGTTCAGTATACAAAAGGAAAATATTGTAATGTCTCTTTACGAAAAACAAGGAGGATAAAATGAACGCATTTAAAAAGTTTTTTGTGTTTGTAAAAAACTATATTAATAAGAATAAAAATAATAAGCTTGGAGAAAACCTTGTTATATTTATAATAGTCGGCATAATTATTATAATAGCTGGAGGTACGATTTTTGACGGAGGAAAACCTGAGAAAAAATCGGAAAATGAAAATCAGCAGAATAATGATAGTATCCTGGCTCAAAATATGGATATTAAGAGCCAGGAGTACGGGTTGAAAGAAGAGCTTGAAAAAACCTTGTCTCAAATTAACGGTGCTGGTAAAGTAACGGTGATGATAACCTACGTATCAGGAAAAGAGATTGTACCTTATTATGACACAAAAAGAAGCGATAATAACACTGATGAGAAAGACAGCGCCGGAGGTACAAGAAAACAAATGCAGAGCGATTTTGAAAGCAATATAGCTTTTGAGGGGGTGGGAAACAGTGAAAACAGACCTATAATTGTAAAAGAGATATTTCCTGAAGTAAAAGGGGTGGTTGTGGTCTCTAATGGAGCCTCGGATATGATTGTGAAGGAAAACCTTGTTAATGCGGTAAAGGTGCTTATGGATGTACCTGTACACAAGATACAGGTTTTTGAAAGAAAAGAGTAAATTCACTTTTTTTAAAAAAACTTAAAAAAAGAGTTGTTTGACCTCTTGGAATGAAATGAAAGAGGCAAAATTGAATACCCTTGATGGGTACGAAATTTTATTAATTTGTACAAAAATAGAAATATATTATATTTAAATATAATATATATTTAAGTAAAAAATAGTTTACTATAAATGTTATGGAGGGGGATTAACTTATGGTGGTCTTTAAAAGAAAGCAGATTGTGGCGTTGTCATTAGTTTTAATGATAGTTATTGCGGGGTATTTACAATACAGTTACAAAAAAAGTAGTGTTTCTGTTTTTGAAACTGAAGATGTTAATAGTGAACCACAACTTGGAGAAGCAGTATATGTAGAAAACAACATGCTCGCAGAAGAAGATATTGCTGACAGCTTTGAAAGCAGTACTGAAGTGATAGAAAAAAGTGATAATATAAACGAAATACTGGCATCAAAGGAAGCAAACGATTTCTTTTTACAAGCAAAACTCAACCGTGAAATAAGTAGGGGAAAAGATAAAGAGACATTACAGGAGATTGCGGGAAACAGTAGTGCCAGTAATGAGCTTAAAAGTCAGGTAAATGAGCATATGGAGAAACTGACATACAATTCGGACATGGAAATGAGAATTGAAGCATTGCTACAAGGAAAAGGTTTTAGTGATGCTGTTGTGCTTTTAGCCAGCGACGGAAGCCTTGATATAGTAGTAAAAGCACCAACGCTATCTGATCTTGAAGTTGCCCAGATAACAAACATTGCATCAAGACAGGCAAATATAGATATAGATAAAATATATATTTCAAAAAAATATTGATATAATAAACTATATATATATATCAATAAAGGAGCACTAAAGTCCATAAAAAGCAACTTCTTTTATACCCGGGCAGGTTGCTAACATAATTTAGTAATGGTATAATATTAACTGGCAGGTTTTTAAGAAAAGAACTGTATGTTGCAGCATAGGGAGGGATTTCAATTGGAAGAAGTAAGTCAGGATAGCTTAATCGACATGGGAGCTGTTAAAATATCCGAAGAGGTAGTTGCAATAATTGCCGGTATTGCTGCAATGGATGTTTCTGGAGTGGCCGGAATGAGCGGTGGTATTGCGGGTGGTATTGCCGAGATTCTCGGAAGAAAGAACCTGTCTAAAGGTGTAAAGGTTGAAGTCGGCGATAGAGAAGCCGCTATAGATTTGTATATAATTGTTGAGTATGGTTGCAGAATCCCTGATGTATCATGGGATATCCAGGAAAGAGTGAAACACGCTGTTGAAAGTATGACAGGGCTTTCTGTAATAGAAGTAAATATACATGTTCAGGGAGTCAATATCGAAAAGGAACACAAGAAGGAGATAAATGAAGACCCGGTAAGGGTCAAGTAAAATCAAGCAAAGTATAGTGTTTGATAATATATATGTTTTATGGTATATATTACTACTTTTAAGGAAAAAATAAATTAATAACCCGTCAGGGTTTATTTTTTTAGAAAAATAAACTATAATGTAATTAACTTAATAAGTACGATAATTATAGTAATAGGCTGTACATAAAAAACAAATGACAAGTGTAAAGAGGTGACTTCTTGTAAATGAATATTATATTTAGGATATTATTGGCTTTTTATGCTTTTTGTCTTACCGTAATATCAATTATAGCAATGATTATAACATTGAATCCCAGAGTTTTTCAAAAGACAACGGATTTTGTTATGGAGAGTATTTTACCTAATAGAGTATCTTCGATTTTGATGTTTATTATCGAGGTAACATTCTTTGGATTGAGTCTGATGTTTCTACTGTCAGGGGTGAGAAGCGAAAAGAATAAAAAATCCATAAGCAAGTATAATAGTGTTGGAGAGTTGAAAATATCGTTAAATGCCATAGAAAGCATTGTTTTAGCTGCTTCAAGAAAAATTAATGGGGTTAAGGACACAAAGGCATATATTTCAAAAGAGGGAAGCCATGTTTCCATTTACGTAAAAACAATAGTTATGCCTGAAATGAATATACCTGCATTAATGGAAGATGTACAGCTGAAAGTAAAAAAATCGGTAGAAGAAACATCGGGAATAGTTGTTAATGATGTACGTGTATCTGCTGAAAACATATACACCGGATATAAATCAAGAGTTGAGTAACGGGGGTATATTTATGAAACTCGAAAAACTTATTGAATTCTACCGTTTACATTACGGTCAAATAAATGGGGCGTTTGCAGGATTTACTATTGCGATATCTATTTTGATTATAGGTTTTTTTCAAACTATTTTTATTGCAATATGTGTTCTTGTAGGGTATTATATTGGAAAAAAGATTTCGGAGGATAAAGATTATCTCAGAAATTTGCTGGATAGAATTTTACCGCCCGGTACATACAGATAGTATAAAAACAAATATTAAAAGTTTTTTAAGGAGGTAAAATCTGATGGGACGAAGGGCATCCAGGGAAATTGCGATGAAACTCTTATACCAGTTAGAAATACAAAAGGATTCAAGAGATGAGCAGGTGGAATTTACCCTGGAAAAATATAATCTTGATGTGAAAAACAGAAATTATATCAATGATATAGTAAAAGGTGTATTTGATAACATTGAATATATAGATAAAAATATAGAAAAGCATGCCAAGGGCTGGAAATTATCAAGACTTTCAAAGGTTGATTTGTCAATTTTAAGACTAAGTACTTATGAAATATGTTTTCGTAAGGATATTCCGTTCAATGTATCAATAAATGAAGCAGTTGAACTTGCCAAAAGTTACAGCAACGAGGAAAGTGGAGCATTTATAAACGGAATACTTGGAAAGATAGCAAAGATAAGGCTTTTACCAGTTAAAACTGAAGTGGATAAGGAATAATAGCTAGTGCCCTAACAGAATCATTTTCGTTATTAACTTAGAAGTTAGTAATGTTAGAAGACACTAGATAATCGGGAGAAAACATGCAGGAGTTTATTGAAAATACATTCAGCAATGCGTTAACAGTTTCTTTTTTAAACAAGTATATTAAAGAGTTAATGGCTCAAGACTTCGTACTTTCAGCTCTGTGGGTACGTGGAGAAATCTCCAATTTCAAAAATCATTCTTCCGGACATATGTATTTTACGCTTAAAGATGATAACAGTCTAATTAAGTGTGTCATGTTTAGATCCTACAATTCATATTTAAAATTTGTACCTCAAAACGGCATGAAGGTTATCATAAAAGGATATATCTCGGTATTTGAGAGAGACGGCCAATACCAGTTGTATGCTGAAGAAATGCACAATGACGGCACTGGAGACCTTCACATTGCATTTGAGCAACTTAAGAAAAAGCTTTTTGATGAAGGACTTTTTGATAACTCATATAAAAAGAAGCTACCGTTTTTACCCGGTTCTATAGGAGTTGTTACATCGGCAACCGGTTCGGTTATAAGGGATATAATCAATGTTTTGAGCAGAAGATTTTATAATGTACATATAAAGATTTTTCCTGTAAGGGTACAAGGAGAAGGCGCAGCAAAAGAGATATCCAGAGCGGTAAAAGCACTGAACCGTTTTAATATGGTGGATGTGATAATACTTGCCAGAGGCGGAGGATCACTTGAAGAGCTATGGCCGTTTAATGAAGAAATTGTGGCGCGAAGCATATTTGAATCTGAGATACCTGTAATATCAGCAGTTGGTCATGAAACTGATTATACCATTTCGGACTTTGCGTCAGATATTCGTTCTCCAACACCTTCAGCTGCTGCAGAGATTGTAATGCCTGAAAAGCTTGCCTTGTTAAAAAGAATCAAGGAGCTAAATGCAAGACTTTTTAGTGCTTCATTAAGAAATATTACTCTTAAAAGAAGACAGCTTTCTGAATTGTCTAACGCATCAGCTTTTCGGCATCCTTATGACAAAGTATACCAAGAGAGATTAAAGCTTGACGTCCTTAATAAAAACCTTAAGCGGGCAGTACTTGTAAAACATGAGAGAGAAAAATCAAAATACAGTATTTTAGTTGGAAAGCTTGACGCATTAAGTCCTCTTGCGATATTATCGAAAGGGTATTGTATTGCAAAAACAAGAGAAGGTAATGCTCTTATCAGGTCTGTAAATGATGTTAAGACCGGAGATTATATCGTGGTTGATTTAAGGGACGGAAAGCTCGGTTGTTCTGTTGAAAATGTTGTCCATAAAGAAAATGAAAATGATATAAAAGCAACTGGAGAATATAGCAAGAAAGGTCGGTAATATATGGCTAAGTCGAGAGGGAACTTTGAAAAATCAATAAATGAGCTTGAGGATATTGTTGATAAGCTTGAAAGGGGCGAGTTATCCTTAGATGAATCGGTTGAAATATTTCAAAAAGGTATAACTCTTTCAAAGGATTTAAATAAAATGCTTGATGATGTTCAGAGGAAGATATCAATACTCATTGAAGATGAAAAAGGAAATTTTAAAGAAGAAAATTTTATAAATACAGGAGAAAATGATGAATTTTAAAGAAAAATTAAAAAGTTATGTTGATGTTATAAACGATTTTCTAGACAAGTATATTGTTGTTGAAGATGTACCTGAAAAGGTACTGTACAGCTCAATGAAATATAGCCTTGAGGCAGGTGGCAAGAGACTTAGACCTGTTTTGTCCTTATCAGTATGCGATATGCTGGATGGAAATATAAACGATGTTATTCCCTATGCTTGTGCAATAGAAATGATTCATACATACTCACTCATTCATGACGACCTTCCTTCTATGGATGATGACAATTTCAGAAGAGGCAAACCTACAAATCATAAGGTTTTTGGAGAAGCAATTGCCATACTTGCAGGTGATGGTCTTTTAAATTCCGCTTTTGAACTGATGCTGAAAGCTTCATCTTATGGAGATAAGGGTCTGGACAAAAAAATAAAAGCTATCAGCGTAATTGCTAATGCATCAGGAATAAAAGGAATGATTGCCGGGCAAGTTATTGACCTTGAGTCGGAAGACAGTGATATTTCTCCTGAGCTTTTAAAAAGAATGCACAAGTGTAAGACCGGTGCACTTATAAAAGCCCCTGTTATATCATCGGCAGTTTTATGTGGTGCGAGTAAAGATGAAATCAAGCATCTGGAAAGCTTTTCAGAAAACATTGGATTGGCTTTTCAGATAAAAGACGATATTCTTGATATTGAAGGAGACTCCGACAAACTTGGAAAGAATATCGGTAGCGATGCTTCAAACGGTAAATCGACTTTTGTAAGTATTTACGGACTTGACAAATCTAAAGAAATGCTTTTTAATATAACAGCGAACGCAGTTTCAGACCTTGATATCTTTGGAGATAAAGCTCTGTTTTTGAAAGAATTGTCAAAATATCTTCTTGAGAGGGATATCTGATGCAATTACTGTTATTCACTACAGGGGGGTATGTGAGTGGAAATTATTAACGGCGTATTGTCCAACAGGACAATAACGGTGCCTGCTCTAGCGTGGTTTATCGCTCAATTAATAAAAGTTGTCAATGTTATACTTGTTGAAAAAAGACTTGACTTTGCAAGGTTTGTCGGTTCAGGTGGAATGCCGAGCTCACATTCCTCATTTATAGTTTCACTGACTGCGGTTATTGCAAAGATGAAAGGGGTTACCTCTGCTGAATTTGGAATAACTATGACCATTGCCCTTATAGTTATGTATGATGCAGCTGGTATCCGAAGAGCAGCAGGAAAACAGGCAAAGGTTTTAAACCAGCTTATATATTCTCAGAACAACAAGGAGCAATTTGATGAGAAACTAAAAGAACTGTTGGGTCATTCACCTTTTGAGGTTATAATGGGAGCTCTTTTAGGTATTATCATTGGACTTTGGTTTGGATAATTTCATTAAGCAAGATTTTTATTTTATGTTAAATATGGTATACAAACGCATGTGCAAAATAAACAGCGTATAACCAATATAAAAAGCGTATAGCCAATATAAAAATAGAATAAAGAGATATTCATCTTTTTATAAACTAATTTCGATTATTGTGATTCTTTATATTGTCAAATATGTATGCTATAATTTAAAATCTATACGTTAAAACCTATACGCAATATTTCGCAATATAAGTTACAATAGAAGTAGTAATGCATGTTGTGGCAATACAATGAATAAAAATCTTCGGGACATTGAGTCCCAAAGATTTTTGCCGGATTTCCTTTCAGGAAATGGGCCTAAGAAGTTTTTCTCAAAAAATTGTCAAAAATATTTTTGGGGAATATCATATAATTAAATGCTAAAAAAACAGGGTGGAGCAGTATTCTAGTCAGTACTACCGGCTCTCAAGACGGGCCTAAAAATCCGTTGAAGGGCACATCGATGAAGTTCCTTGTGTTGGCTTGCTACGCCCAGTGGTGGGCTGGTGCTGGGAGTTAAGGTTTAGGGGCGATCCGCAATGGCATGTGGGCGTTGACCCCTTTTCCGTGGAGACCCTATATTGTGGAAGAAAAGACACTTTGGGTAGTTATACTTATTAAGTGCCACCTCGACTACGAATAGGGAGTAAACCTGTTATGCGGTACTGTTAATGTGCTGTGTACAGAGTAGCCTGCCTTGAGTGAAATTGGCGGATAATGGTCAGGTGTAGAAGTATTGGCCGATACATATACACTATTGCAGTTTGAAACCAATTTTGCAAAAGAGGCTAGGAGTCGGTTAGACTGCCGGGGAAACCCCCTAGACTGTTCTGTTAAGAGATATACTGGGGATTGCAGTGTGGACTAAGTGGCAATCAGGCACCATTATGGTAACATATGGCTGAAGGTTTAAAAGGAAACTACTGATTTGGCGACATTTCAGTACCTTCTGTGGAAATCAAGCCTGACCTAAGCCGCAAAATTTACTCAGTATATTTCCACCCTGTGTTTATAATATTGTAAATAAATTTATTTTGGAGGAAGTCATTAATTGGATGACAATAGTAAACATCTTGTAACGGAGAGAAAAGTTAAGTTCAAGTCAAATTTAGTGGGCTCAAAAAAGGAAAACTGGAAATGGGTTTTTCTGATTACCATGGTGTCATTTGTATTATCTTCAAGCCTCTCGCTTACTTCATCAATCTTGTTAGAGGATGTTGGAATAATTTTATCATTATTAATTGTGTTGATAATAGTTTTTATTGGCATAATTTTTGATATAATAGGAATAGCGGTAACTGCAGCAGACGAGTCTCCGTTTCATGCAATGGCATCAAGAAAAGTTTACGGGGCAAAACAGACTATAAAGCTTATAAGAAATGCAAATAAAGTTTCAAACTTTTGCAATGACGTTATAGGTGATATATGTGGAGTTATAAGCGGTACTGCAAGTGCATTTATCATAATGTCTGCCTTTGGTGCTAAAAGCACTGAACTGTCGACAATTGCAAGTTTAGGTCTTACTGGTATGGTAGCTTCACTTACTATAGGCGGAAAAGCTGTCGGCAAGATCATTGCAATAGAAAAAAGCAACTATATTGTATATAAAGTTGGAGTTATATTTAAATTTTTAGTTGGAAGAATAAGTTTTTTAGACTTAAAACCAAAGAGGAATAAGCTGAAAGAGAGATGAAACCTGATTGTCTAATATTTTAGAGTTATTAAATTCGCCTGAGGACGTAAAGAAATTTAATATAGATGAATTGACGCAGTTGTCTCAGGAAATAAGATCTTTTTTGATTGAAAAAGTATCAAAAACCGGAGGACACCTTGCATCAAATCTTGGAGTTGTGGAACTTACGCTTGCATTGCACAGGGTTTTTTCTACACCTGCTGATAAAATTGTATGGGATGTTGGACACCAATCCTATGTACACAAAATTGTCACAGGAAGAAAAGATAAATTTGATACCATGAGAAAATATAAAGGTATGTCAGGTTTTCCGAAGGTCAATGAAAGCCCTCATGACACATTTAACACAGGCCACAGCAGTACATCAATATCTGCAGCCCTTGGTATTGCCAAGGCAAGAGATTTAAAAAAAGAAAACTATTCTGTTATATCAGTTATAGGCGACGGTGCGCTAACAGGCGGTATGGCATTTGAAGCACTGAATGATACTGGAAGATCACTGAATAACCTGATAGTAATTTTGAATGATAATGAAATGTCAATTTCGGAAAATGTAGGAGGTCTTTCCAGGTATTTGAGCAAAATAAGGATAGAGCCCTTTTATTTTAAAGTCAAGGAAGACATTGACTTTATGTTAAAGAAAATACCTGCAATAGGAAGAAGTGCAGTTAAGGCACTTGACAGAGTTAAAGGCACTATTAAGTATATGATAATGCCAGGTGTAATTTTTGAAGAATTGGGTTTCAAGTACTTAGGTCCAATTGATGGTCATAATATAGAAGAACTGGAAAGTGTTCTGGCAAAGGCTAAAAGTCTTAAAGGTCCTGTTTTTGTCCATGTATGCACCCAGAAGGGAAAAGGATATACTTATGCGGAGGAAAATCCTCATGTTTTTCACGGAATATCTCCTTTTGAAATAGAAACCGGGGAAGTTATTGTTAACAGTGGCCCGGGTTATTCTGAAATATTCGGAAGAGAGCTTATAAAACTTGCCCAGAAAGAGAAAAGACTTGTTGCAATCACTGCTGCAATGCCTCACGGGACGGGTATGGATAAGTTTTCAAAGAAGTATCCCGAACGGTTCTTTGATGTTGGAATTGCGGAACAACATGCTGTAACTTTTGCTGCTGGGCTTGCAAGAAATGGCATGGTACCTGTAATAGCACTTTATTCATCATTTTTGCAACGTGCATATGACCAAGTTTTCCATGATGTGGCTCTTCAGAACCTCCATGTTGTATTTGCAATAGACCGTGCAGGAATAGTAGGGGAAGATGGAGAGACACACCAAGGAATTTATGACATATCCTTCTTGCGACATATACCAAATATGACAATACTTGCTCCATGCGATTATAACGAAATGAGAAAAATGCTGGAATATGCAGTTACTGAGCATAACGGTCCTATTGCAATCAGGTATCCGAGAGGAAAAGGCCCTGAGAAGCTTGTTGATGAGCAACCAATCAGAATAGGACAGTCGCTTCTTTTGCGTGAAGGCTCCGATTTGACAATTATAGCAACCGGCAATAAAGTTGAAACTGCTTTACAAGTTGCTGATACTTTAGAAAAAATGGATTTTAGTTCTGATGTTATTTACTCTAGGTTTATAAAGCCACTTGATGAACGGATTATTATTGAATCAGCAGTTAAAACAAGGAGAATTGTCACAATTGAGGATAATACGATTGAAGGTGGCTTTGGGAGCAGAGTTCTTGAAATGATAAATCAGAAGGGAATAAACGTAAAAACCAGAATGTTCGGTTTCCCGGATAAATTCATACCTCATGGTTCAAAAAATGAGCTTATACAGAATTATAAGCTTGATCCTGACGCAATTGTGCATGATGTGCTAAAGGTTATGAATAAAACAAGAATTTAGTAACACAACTTTCCCACAGTATTTATGGGCTCTTTGCCACTAACGTAGCATTGCTCACCGCGGTCAAAAAGTAAACTTTTTGCCCTTAACTTGCGAGCAACCAGAGCCTCAAAATACTATAAGTGGGAAAGTTGAGTTAGTAAATAATTAGTAAATAATAAGACAGGAGTATTTTTATTGAAAAAGGAAAGGCTAGATGTTCTTTTGGTAAACAGAGGTTTCTTTGCAAGCAGAGAAAAAGCGAAAACTTCAATAATGGCCGGAGTAGTTTTTGTGAATAACATAAAAGAAGATAAACCGGGTTCAAAAATTGAAGAGGATGCCACTATTTATATAAAGGAAAATGTAATTCCTTATGTAAGCAGGGGAGGACTTAAGCTTGAAAAGGCTATAAAAGTATTTGAAATCAACCTGAAGGACAAGACAGCGATTGATATCGGTGCATCAACAGGAGGATTTACCGACTGTATGCTAAAAAACGGTGCTTCAAAAGTATTTGCCATAGATGTCGGTTATGGACAGCTCAACTGGGAGTTAAGAAATGATGAACGGGTAATTTGTATGGAAAGAACAAACATCCGGTACGTTGAACCTGAACAGCTTGGCTGTCTCTCAGATTTTGCATCAATAGATGTGTCATTCATATCGTTAAAAAAGGTAATTCCTGTTGCCGTTAAACTGACAAAAGCCGACGGGGAACTGCTATGTCTTATTAAACCGCAGTTTGAGGCGGGAAGGGATAAAGTAGGGAAGAACGGCGTGGTAAGAGACCCTCAAGCTCATAAAGATGTAGTAAATGACATTATAAGATTTGTCCTCGATAATGGTCTTAAAGTTAAAGGGCTTGATTATTCGCCCATTAAAGGACCGGAGGGCAATATAGAATATCTCATCTATATTTCAAAAACTGACGGATGCGATGATTTAAGCATCCTTCAAGACACCGCACACCAAGTAGTAGACAAATCCCATATTTAACGCAAAGCATATAAAATATCTTGCAAATGAATAACTCAATTTTGCCCCTTTCATTTGACTCCAAGAGGTCTAATAAAGGTCTGATTTCTATATTCTACTGGAGTTAGACCTATTTAATGGATCTTAATGGATCTTAATGGACATTAAAAATTAAGATATTATAAATTAATAGTAGAATTTAGGTGAAATTTTTATAAAAAGTATGATATAATTCTATATAGAGAAATAATTAATAGAACGAAATAGAGAAATATTTAAGAGAACGAACTTTACCTATTACTTTTTATAGTTTGTCTCTATAAATATAAATAGATAAGTTGCAAAAAGGGTATTGTAAGGAATTATTTTTCAACTTATAAACAGAGGTATATTATTTTGCAATGTATGAATTGAAAATATAATGTATACATTGCAAAAAATATAGCACAAAGTATTATTTTTTTTAAAATTGAATGTTGAGGGAGGAGTAAAAATGAAGAAAGTATTAGTGTTAGTAGTTGTACTTTGTTTTGTTTTTAGTTTTTACTTATCTTTGCCAAAAATTACATTCGCAGCAGACGCACAACATTATTCTACAAAATACGGAGATCTGAATGCAGATAATTATGTAAATTCAACAGACTATATTTTATTTAAAAAGTTTCTGTTGATAACAGACTTTGATTTAGCCATAGCAAACGGTTTACAAATAACTGATTTGAATAAAGATGGAGCTATCAATTCATCAGATTATGCATTATTGAAAAAATACGTTTTGGGATTAATTGATTCATTTCCTGCAGATAATGTACCCATCAAGGCTCCTGAGCCAACAAAATCTCCAATATATGCAAAACCTCCGGAATCATCAATATCATTAAACATTCCAGTTAATTCATTAATAGGTAAAACAAAATCAGATATAATAAAAATCTTCGGTTCTCCTGACAGAAAAGAATTAAGTAAATACGGGTTTTACTGGTACATATATAACAGCGATTATAGCAAATATATTCAAGTGGGTATTCAAAACGAAGAGGTTGTTGGCGTATATTCCAATTCTGATAACTATAGATTCTTTGACAGAATTCAAGTTGGAACAGATAAAGCAGCTATGAGCACTATTTTAGGAAAACCTTTACAATATATTTTAAAAGGTACCACCAGATATATGCTAGACAGTACCGGCGGATATGAAGTCTTTAATGTGGACAACAGCTATTATGCTACAATATTTTATGATAAGTTAAATGAAAACAGAGTTACATCAACACTCATTATAAAAAAAGAAACAGAGCATTCTCTTAACGGTTACTACGGTAAACCAAGTGAAGTACTTATGAGAAGTTATGAAAGACAAATGTTTGAAATTTCAAATGCTATACGGGTAAGAAACGGAAAACAACCATATATATGGAATGACAGTCTTGTCCAGCTTACCAGAAAACATAGTTCTGATATGGCTATGAATAACTATTTTTCTCATACAAACCTTGATGGAAAAAACCCAACAACCAGAATGAGAGAAGCAGGAATATCATTTTCTTCATCATCTGAGAACATTGCAAAAGGTTATTTTTGTGGTATATATGCTATTGAAGGTTTCATGAGTACTTCTAGTCACAGAAAAAACATATTGGGCAGTTATACTTCAACAGGTAATGGAGTTTACATAGGAGAGGGAAAGAATATATACTATACACAAGATTTTTGTGCTTTGAGATAAACCAATGAGTTATAGTTAAATTGAAAATTTATATAATAAAAAATGCCTTCTGGTATGATAAAGGAGGTGTTTTTTATTATTAATTAATTATACGCAATTACACGAAATAAAAATTTCGTGTAATTGGAGGGAGGTTTAATATTGAAAAAGAGTTCAATATGCTATATCATTATATTATAATACAGTTTACGAATTGAGGTTTACAAATGAAAAATATTTATGATTACGAAATGCCTTTAATTTTAAGAGACTTTTTAAATTACCTTCAAACTATCCGTGGAAAATCAATAAACACAATTAAAGTATATTTCTATGACTTAAGAGTATTTTTCCGGTTTTTAAAAATCCATAAAAATCTGATTGACAGTAAAACTGAGTTTACTTCAATTGATATATCTGACATTGATATAAATATTATAAAAACTGTTTCATTGAGTGATTTATATGCTTTTATGTCATATGCCAGCAATGTGCGTGACAATACTTCCCACGCCCGTGCAAGAAAAGTTGCAAGTTTAAAATCCTTTTTCAATTATATTACAAATAAAGCAAAACTCTTGGAGTCCAACCCTGCCGCCGAACTCGAATCACCAAAAATAATCAAAAGATTGCCAAGATATCTGAATATCGAAGAAAGCAAACAACTGCTTACATCAGTAAATGGTGAGTATTCAGAACGAAATTACGCAATTATTACACTTTTTCTGAATTGCGGTATGAGATTATCCGAATTGGTGGGTATAAATTTAAATAACATAAAAAACAACACATTAACAGTTATAGGTAAAGGTGATAAAGAAAGATCAATTCCTCTTAATAAAGCCTGTGTAGACGCTATAGAATCCTACATGAAGGTACGCCCGACAAACGGTGTAAAAGACCGGAATGCTTTATTTTTAAGCAAACGCAGACAGCGTATAAGTAAAGAGTCGGTACAGAAAATTGTTAAAAGGTTTATCAAAGAATCCGGTCTTGACCCACAAAGATACTCCACTCACAAACTAAGGCATACGGCGGCTACTTTGATGTACAAGTATGGCAACGTCGATATTAGAGCATTACAGGAATTATTGGGTCATGAAAGTATTGCAACAACAGAAATATATACGCATTTAGACAAGCAACAGTTAAAAGATGCTGTAGACAGTAATCCTCTATCTGATTTTAGCAGGAATAGTGACGACAAAACCAGCAAAAACGACCAAATCGACTAAAAGGATAAATAAAGCCCTTTATATTATGGGCATTTTGAAGTAAAATAGATATAACAAAACACATATATGTAGGGGGAATAACCTGATGAGGAAAGTACTTAAGATAATATCTATACTAATATTTACAATTGCTATTCTTGTATCATGCAACAATAACAATCCTGTGGAATCGTCTCCGACTCCTGATACAACACAGCAAACAAATGACCCAAACGAATTTGTAGTTCCCGATGATTATGTTAATCCTGAGATGGCTATAAGAAGTATGGATAATCTTCTTACTCTGCCACGTACTCTTAGAATCAAAAAACCGGGAGGAAGTATTTATTTCAATGCTTCTGACAATCTTACAACCGCTGTTACTGATATTTTGATTAAAGCATCTCCTTCCAATGACGAATCTGATGAAGACGCTAAATTTATTGAAAATTATGATTTCACAAAATATGACTATGTGCTTCAGTACAGTGGTGCAGCAAGTATTATGGTTTCATTGGAAAACAATATGTACTTTTTTGAAGGAACGAAGCAACTGTACAAACTATATGGTGACAGTAGCGATTTCTGGTCATGGTTAAATTTTGATGATATACAAAGAACCGTGGATTTGGCTGATAATCCGGAGGAATACACTGTTTTGTCATCCCTTTATAAACATGATATTAATGGTGATGGTTCGGACGAAGACGTATATCTTGTATATAAAAGAGAAAGGAATACTGATTTTTACGGTAATCTATATCTTAAAGTTGGTGATTCTGAAGCCTTGATATATAATCATATGTTGTGGCAGAATATCCCTGTCAGCTCCATGAATAGAGTACCCTCTCTACTCTTTTTGCCTCAGACAGACAGCAAAAACGTGGCTATGGTATCCACCTTGACATGGGCCACTAACGAACTAGGAGCAACTGCGAACGTAACGGCTTTTATATATGAAGATGGAGATCTTAAATTGATTGATTTTGGACCTCCGGATATAAATTTTGAATTTGAAGACGGGAATAAAAAATATACAGCTGAGTTTCCACAGTTGAATAAGACTCTTGACATAGAATTTGATCCTGAGAATTTTGTCAGATATGTAGGAAGAAACTATACATTAAAAGAAGTTCTTGAAGACAAAATAGAATTTACAAACCATGCCCTTTCGTTTAGAATAGCTGATTATAATGACGATGGAAAGCTTGAAATAGGTAGTATGTCATCTTTATTGTTTGAACCTACTTTAAAAATGAGTATTGGTACACTGTATACTTTTTTTGAGTGTACAAACGATTCTATGACTCCTGTTAAAGCAATAATTGCTCCCCCATACGATGACAATGACCAGAGTGCCAAGATCAAAATTGAAGTATATAAAACAATTTTTTATTATGGAAGCCTTGCAGTTGATGATAAAGGAATTAATGACGCCAACTTCCAAACTGTAGAAGAATTTACTTCCGAAGATATAAAATCAACTATTGATGAACTGGTAAAGGACAACTTCTTAACACTTAAAGATAACAAATTATATATCAAATATTGATTGTTTATAGAGGAAGCAGAGGGACGGTTCTTTTGCTTCCTTATCTATAACGTGTCAATCATCTTTATGAATTTCTTTACCTGTGCATCATCTTCTGGAAACCCATAATACCAAGGTTCTATGGCCTCGTGTTCTTCCACATGATACCTCGCCTTTGTAATAAGTTCAGGTCTGTATTCAAAATGGAGAATGTCAAAATGTCCCCACTTGCCTCCCCATATGAAATCATTATTCTCAAAAGCCCTTACTACATCCATTGGATATGAGTCTAATCTCTTCTGACCCTGCTCTTTTGTAGCCCATCTCCAGTAATCCCTTTTATCACTTTTTAAATCAACTGCTATCCCAAAAGAGTGTGGGCTTAACTGGTTTGTTCCTGCAATAATTCTGTAGTTAAATGTTCCATTAACAGGATAAACAAAACCGTATATACTATTTCGTTGTTGTGCTATGGCCAAAATTTCGTTAAAAGCCTGCCGCATTGACTTAGATGCGTTATTGTTTTTGTTAAATGAAAAATTCTTCCCTCCTATATTCACATTAGTCAGATTTTTCATTATCTGCTCTTTTGATGAGCCATAAACCTCCTTTAGAAGTCCGTATACTCTCAAACGTCCAGGATCAAATCCCTGGGGCATTATAGTATCAATATTCCAAAGTGGATAAACCTGTTCCATCATATCCTGTAAATCTGCATTGCTCAGTTTTTCATCAAAACTCTTTTTTCTGCCGTCGTCGTATATTATGCGTCTCCCCGACCTCATCTTCAGATAAATTAATCCGTTAGCATCCTTTTCAACATTTTCTATGTAATCAGGATAGGACATCATAAGGCAAAGCAGGTCTCTTTTCATAGTTGTATCATATACAGATGTTACAGAGGTTGAACTCTCTGTTTCTTGTTGCAGGCACCCGAAAAGTAAGACAGCAAATAACACTATGATTATAAGAATACATGCTTTTTTCATAGCTAATCCTCTAATTAAAAGAAAGTTATATGTAACATGTTATTCATACAACTTTCTTTTAATTCAGAGATTTGCTAAAACTCTATAATTATTCAAGTATATATACCACAACATTCTGTTTGCCGAACTTCAATGCTTTGGCATGTATTATTCTTTCACCTGGTTCGTCTTCACCAAAGAAAATGTCGATAATATCGTCCTTTACCAACCTTCCTGTATCTTCTGCAATATATATTCCTGTAAGTTCTTTATAGTTTTCCGGAAAAACAATGTATAATTTGCTTTTTAAAGGTATAACAGAAGGGTCAACTGCAACCGTTCTTCCAACTTCCGCTCTGGTTCCTGTAAAAGTAATCCCGTATTGCGGATGGTCTTTTGTTTTGCTGCAGCTTTCAACTGAAAGGTCATATGCCGTTGCTCTCATATTCAGTTTCTTTTTGTAATTACTTATAATATTTCCGGTTCTGATTTTGGTATCAGCTCTTGAAATGGTGTATTCATTTGATTTGGAAATTATTCTCCTTAATTGTTCGGATCTGTTTTCAGAAGTTTCGTCTGTTTTCTGGCTCATACTATCTAGTGAGTTGACTGTCAAATACACCAAACTATCACTGGATTCATTAATGCAGTGCATCAGATTATTAGCAGTTAATGCGGGCTTTACTACAAAAAAAGCAACTGTATTTCCATTCTTCTCAGGAATATTGAAAATAGTAAATATAATTGCCAGAATCAGAATGAATCCTATGGCTGCTGTAAAAGCTGCTTTGTTAAACAATAAATATAAAGATCTGATCTTTTGAAAGAAAATAATAATTTTATCCTGTATGTAACCGATTGCTTCTTTCTTATTATCTATATCCAAGACTTCACTGCCTTGTGTTTTAAAGTCGTGTGTATCTTTAATAGTGTCATCTGTATCACTAATATAAGGTAACTCATTGGTTACCATTTCTTCATTTTCGGCTACGTTTTTAATTTCGTTTAAATTAATGTATTCTTCAGTATTTGCCGTATTTTCATTTTGAACTGCATTTTCTATTGCTTCTTTAAATATATTTTTCTCATTATTAACCAACTGTAGAACATGACTCTTTATAACAGGTCTTAAAAAAGGCTTGTCCAATGTTACAGCCGACCACTCTGAGAGTTGATCCATAAACTCCCCATCTTTTTTATCAATTTTTAAAGATGCTCTGAAAATGTCGGCAGCACTAACTGAAAAGACTTGTTTTTCTACTGCCTCCATAAAAACCGTAAGTAGTATTTCGTTTCTATATTCTTTATTTATAGATGACATTTTAATATGTAATATTCTCTTGACAGCATCAGCAAAGATAACGGCATTGTTTGAAGATGGACTATTCTGGTATTTGGTTTTTATAAATTTTCTCAAGTCAGATACATTTTTTTGAGTCAATATCACCCGTTGGTCTAACTCGTCAAGGATATAGCTTATGTTTCCTTCCACTCAAAAACCTCCATAAAATACTGCAAATACTTCGATAACCATTTCTACAACACTCAAACCCCATAAAAAAGTGTATAAAACTTATGGCTATAATTTATCGATTGCCTTATACATATTTTTCATAACATAATTATACCACATTATTCGATCTTAGTAATTCAAATATTTATAGAATTTTATGAATTCAACTTCCAAAGCGACATATTAAATTTGGTCAACCTGTATCTTTCTAACCCATATGCATAATTTCAATTCCACAAAAAACCATTTATTTTCTTTAATATTTACAAGCCTTTTATTTAATCATTAATAGTTTTCCTCCATCCATTTCGTAAACAGTATCACAAAGAATACTAATGTCCTCTGTATTGTGACTTGCAATAATAATCGTTTTACCTTCATCACGTAGTTGAATTAAAAGCTGACGAACATACTCTATTCCGTTTTTATCAATACCATTCATTGGCTCATCAAGTATAAGAATTGAAGGTTCCTCCATTATAGCCTGTGCAATACCCAATCTCTGTCTCATACCGAGAGAGTATTTCCCAACCCACTTTTTGCTATCAGCGTCAAGTCCTACCCGATTTATAGCAGCTTTAATATCATCATTTTTGATTTTCTTATTAATTGAAGATAAAAATTTTAAGTTTTTAAAAGCACTGTAATTTGGCAAAAAACCGGGCGCTTCAATAATTATACCTACATCATCCGGCACATCTGTATCTTTTCCTATACATTTACCGTTTACAATAATTTCTCCTGATGTAACTGGTGTAAAACCACAGATACATTTTAAAAGTACTGTCTTACCGGAGCCATTATGTCCTACTAGTCCATGTATTTTATTCCTTTCAAATGAAACATAAATGTTACTTAAGACTTGGACTCCTTTATATATTTTACAAACATCATTAACTTCAATTATTGAATTTTTCATAACTGTACTCATTCCTTTCGAAAGCTTAAAGGTAAAACAAATTTTTGTGTTTAAGCTATAAAATATATCTTTTTAATCACACAGGTGGTAATACCTGTATATCACGTTTACGTACTGATAAAACAGCAGCCACACTTAATATAACAATAGACACCAAGAAAAAAATATATGCATAAAGGTTAGTTGGACGTGGAGATAAGCCACTTGGGTCAAGAATAGTCAAACGTGCCATAGATACTGGAGAAAAGTGATTCATATAGTAAGGAAGTGAATTCGAAATTGTAATATCTAAAAAGACAATAGCTGAGGCTATAATAGCTCCTATCGCACGATTAAAACTTACATTAAATATAAAAATTATAAGGCCAAGCATAGTTCCGGCACACCAGTCTAAAAGGATACTTAATCCAAAGGCCTGCAAAGGGCTATACATTACTTGAATTCTGTAATCAATAGGCAAGTCTATACCATATAATTGGCCTATATTTGTTTGTGAAAGTGTACTGAGAATTTTTCCCCAATTATTGCTCAAGAATATATTAGGAAAAAGAATTAATATACTTAATACAACTATAAATATAAAATATATAGCAGTACTTAACATGATATAAAGAACTTGACCTAGAGCCCACGTTGTGCGACCACTTCGTATCATAAGATATGGTTGCCACGCATCAATAAATGGTGCATCACAAAATAGAAATACAATACCTAACATCAGCATACATTGTGTAATAGAATAATTAGATATAAATGGAATTAGCCAAGGAGTAACTCTGTAATTCAACTTTTTTGTTAAACCGGATATAGGGTAAACATAGTTTAACATAAGCATAATAAGTAAAATTGATAAAATGTATATTCTGGGATTTGTAGCCCATTTTCTGATGTTGCTAACACATATAGAAGAAGCCTTTCTAATATTATCCATTGGCTAACCTCCGCTCTGTATTACGGACAAATAATAAACCTATACCAAAAGTAATTGTACAGAATAAAAGTGTAATATAAAGTAAGCTCCCAAACAGTCCTCCCATTATACATCTTCCTTGAGTAATAACATTTAGGCGAAGCCACATTGGGAATGAGTTCGTTATTAGATTAATAAAATAGTACAAAATAAAAGGCGTAAACAAAGCTACAAATCTATTTAATATGTAAGTTGATGAACAGAGACCCACGACAGACCATAACGCTCCTGCAAGAAACCACAAATAAATATGAATTAGGAAATACAAGATATAGTGCTTATTTATAAGCAACTCACCTCCAAGTGTGGTTTCAGCAAAGAATCGAAAGTTACTTGAGTTAGAAGAAACAAGAGGTATCTTTAATAATAGTGAGAGAATAAATAAAGACATTCCTAAAGCAATTGCAGTTCCAGACGATACAGCACACGCTATAAATTTTGAAAATCCGTACCTATTTATCCCACTACGAATAACAGATAATTTTATAAATTGGCTGTTCCAATCACTATAAAAGCTTGTTGAAAATGGGAATGCACAAAATAGGATTACCAACATATTAAATGTACTGGATATACTAAAGAATTTAAATAAAAATAATATATCTTCTGCATATGATATTTCACTCCACACCCCTATAAAATGTACAATATACACGCCAATCACAGCTATAAAAAAATTTTTTGAGCTAAAGGATCTCCATAAATCCGTAGACATAGTTATTAATAGTTGTTTCATTATATACCTCTCTAATTATAAGATTTCATCTCCAGTAATTGCGTTTATACGTACATAAGTAATAAATTTTCTTTTTTCGGAATCATTTGATTCAGTTTTAAATAACCATGTTGGAATCAAATTTACTCCATCATAGTCTACTGCTCCCGTTTTCGAGTCAATACTTACATCAGTTAGTATAGGTGTATACACAATAGCAATCTCTGTTATCCTAATTTGATTTATCAATATTATATCATCATACTTTTTTTTAACTATGTTAATCGCTTGATCCATAGAAATAATTGGTAAAAGTTCGTTATTTAGTCTATTTATCTTCTGATATACCGTACCATTTGTTTTACAAAGTTCAACTCCATTTTTGGAAATAATCACCTCTATTTCGGATCCTCTAATAGGAAGAGTAGAAGCTTGATCAGTATATCCAATAGTATCACATGGAATACCATTTAATTCAATAGGAAAAAACATATAATAGAATTCATCTTCTTTAGTCCATTTATCTTTTATTTTACATTCGGCCAATTCAATAAATTCTTTAATGCCATCCATATTCAAATAAGTTTCTTGTTCTCTTTGAAGAGTCTCGAAATCAACAGCATATATTTTAGGTGTATAGGGGGTTATATTGAGAGATTTTAAAATGTTTATAGCCATTGACACAGCCTTTTGCTTAGGCATAAAATCAAGTTCTTGCTGTTTGAACTCTGAAAAGTTTCTAGAATTAATAACTCCTCCTTGTATAAAATCATTTAAAGTAGAATAGTAACTAAATGATTTATTTCCTTCACGAACCACAAGACATTTATTATCATTAGTGTATATTGTATGAGTTACATTTTTCTCTTCTTTAATATTTTTTGAATCAAAAAATATACTGCATAGTTTTTTTAAATCAAATTTTTCAGATTCAACTTGGAGTACTGCAGCTTTTGTTATATTATTTGACTTTACTTCAGCATCCACAACAAGATTCTTTTCCAATTCCTTTTGGTATCTATTACGATTATCATTTAATAAATCGGATGTATTTTCATTTGACAATATAGACGTATTATTGGGAGCTGGGGTTTGAAAACTATGCTTAGTGTTTTTAATCTCTTCGGTAGTACATCCAGAAATTATAAATGCAAATATAAAAACTAAAAGTAGAAAAATTAGAAAAAATTTTATTAATATTTTCACTATAAATTCACCTCTTATATTTGATAAAACAGGCTGAAATTGGCGAGTATATCAGCTTGTTTTATACTAAATTATGGAGTCCAATTGCCAGCAGCATAGTCCCTTCGACTGTCATTATCGGGCACATCATAACCGTTAAGGTAATAGTCTGTACCATATACGCCCATATTATTGTTGTAATCCAATGTTTTTGCTATAGCAATAGTAAAATATTTACCTTCGGTAGCTGACGCAGCATCTGAGGCACGCCTAACACGACAAAATAAATATGTATCTTTACCAAGTTCTGTTACACTAACTATTGCGTAATCTTTATTATTTGTTTTTGTTACAGTATCAGAACTCTCATGATGACCTTCCCATAAAGCAAAATCAAACCATCCAGTATCAGCAAAAGCAACCATACTTGATGTCATAATAGCAAGTATTAACATAGTTACTGCTAAAATTCTTTTGTTCATTTTATAAACCTCCTCGTTTTTAATTTTTTATTTATGATTCTTACACACCAAGTACTCGCATGAAGTGTATAAGGAATACTTAATAGTTTTATTTAATAACAAAAAAACATTATAAAACTACCGGGGATACCGTTAAAAAACACATTTTTCTACTTTTGTTGGGTTCCCCATATAGTATAAGACAACTATTCATTTCAAATAATCACAATTCTTTATTATATTATTAAGAAAACAATTCACAAAAGGTATTTAATGTAATTATAAAACTAGGCATCCATTATAACCTGTAACTTAGATTATTTCGATTCCCCCTTGTTATTATGTAGTTTTGTAGATTATAATCACTTTATTGCATTTGATATACTTTTTTTACATTTAACAACTGTTGATAGGTAACATTTTACACTTAAATTTACCAATTAGCAAGAAGTCTTTTAGTTCAACTTCGTTTTCATTTATAGGTGCTTTAATGTAATACAATTCATTAACAATTGTATTTATTAAGTATTGTGTTAAAAACAAATATATTGCAAAAAATATCCTATTGTATTAAAATTAATACAATAGAAAGTCAAAATCAGACTGAGAAATTGTCGACGAGGTAAAATCTTTATGTTTATAGTAGAAAACACTTTTAAGGCCAGAAAAGTAATAACCATTTTACTTGTTATTTTTATTTTAATAAATATAGTTGCCGGTTTTCATGCGTATAGGTTTACACATTTTTCAGATAGCAATAAACCGAACACAATTGATTCAAATAATCTTTCATTTACTGAAAAACTTGATATAATAGAGAACTTTGGCTATCCGATGTTAAAGAATTTATTGACAGTAACTGAAAACAAATCTAATCCTTATAAATTTCTATACCATTACTGCTTTTGCGTATCTTCACTCTTTGATTGCCTGTCAGTTTCAATTCTTCAATATACTCATCAGGTATCTTGATTCTACCCTTTTTGTCTATAACAGAATACTCATCATGATCTTCCCTTTTATGTTCAAGCTCCTGTAGCTTTTTTGCATAGTTTTCTTTTCTCAGCATTTCACTGCTAATCATTCCGTCACTTATTGATATTACCCTCTTGACCATGCTGGATACCTTATTATCATGTGTAACAATAACTATTGTTACCTCAAGCTCTGAATTGAGCTTGGCAAAAGTATCCATAAGACTGTATGCCGTTCTGCTGTCAACTGATCCGGTAGGTTCATCTGCAAGGATCAGCTTGGGGTTATTTGCAAGAGCTATAGCTATTGCAACTCTTTGTTGCTCACCTCCCGAAAGCTCCCCCAGCTTGCTTTCATACCGGTTGGAAAGCCCTACCAAATCAAGCAAGTACCTTGCCCTGTCCCTTCGCTCTTTTTTACCTGTTATCATCATCGGAACTTCTACATTAGTGCAGGCTGTAAGATATGGTATAAGGTTTCTTGCATTATTTTGCCATACAAAGCCGATGGTTTCCCTGTTATATTTCGTGAGCTGACTTAAGTTGAATTTCAAAAGGTCTTTTCCGTCAACAGTTATTTTACCTGCCGACGGTCTGTCCAGACCTGCTATAATATTCAAAAGTGTAGATTTGCCGCTACCACTCTTACCGATAATAGCCATAAGCTCGCCTTTCTCTACGGTAAGATCCAATCCCTGAAGGGCGACAACCTCAACATCTTTTGTCTTGTATATTCTTACAAGATTATCGCATTCGATCATAGGTGATATATATTCAAACATGCTTAATCAACCCGTCCTCCATCATAAGTATATTATCAGCAACTTCTATCATGCTCGTGTCATGTGTGCACATAATAATTGTAATTTGTTCATCATCTACAAGATCTTTAAACAATTTAACCATTTTAAGGCCGGTACTTGTGTCAAGCTCGGCTGTCGGCTCATCTGCAAGAAGTATCTTCGGCTTATGAGCAATTGCTCTTGCTATGGCTACCCTTTGCTGTTCTCCTCCCGACATTTCATTCGGATGATGCTTCATACGTTTCTTTAGTCCAACAAAATCCAGGCACTCTTCCACCCTGCTGGTTCTTCTCTTTTTGTCAAATCCGTAAACCCTCAGCGCAAAATCAACGTTTTCAAATGCTGACATATTGGATATTAATGCCACTGACTGAAACACAAATCCTAATTTGCTTCTCCTTATGCTATCTCTTTTTACATCAGATACATCGACTATTTCCTCACCATCTATAAATACCTTTCCCTCATTAGGTCTGTCAAGAGCACCTAGTATGTTTAGGAGCGTAGTCTTGCCTGAGCCGGAAGGTCCCATCAAAAGGTTGAAAGTCCCGGGCTCTATCGCAATATTTATATTTTTCAGTACGTCCATTTTTCTTCCTCCAACAATAAACGAACGACATATGTTTTGTGTTTTTATTGCAGACATAACTAATCCTCTCCCAATTTTAATACCTGATGAATATTTATCTTTCTAACCAGCCAATAAAGAAAAGCAACAGCTGTTATAAGCATTACAAAGGTTATACCTATTACTCTGGCATAATCGCTCTTGTATGCAACAATTACAAAAGGAGGTACCTGCTCCGACGAAGAATATACTATCTGTAATAGAGGTATAAATATTTTACTTGCTACGCTTCCTAATATTATTCCAGTGACAATTGCAACACCCGATACCAAAAGCTGCTCACATATCATTATCAATGAAACACTTCTCATCGGCATACCCATAGCTCTGAATATACCAAACTTCAAAGATCTGTCCTTTAAGGAAAGCACCCAGAAAACTATAAAACCAGCTGCCGCAATAAGCATGGTTATAAGAAAACACATTGTGAAAACACCGTTTGTCCCTAAAAGCATAGGGTCATTTTTTTCTCTATTATCTCCTGCATTGAATAATCAACTCTTTCAACCGTCAGCGCTCTTTTAATAAGTTCGTCGTTTATTACCCCGTCAGGAGTGTTCTTTTGTTTTTTGATCCATATCTCATAAGGCTGTCTGGGCAGCTTATTCAGAATATAGGAATAGTTTATAACAGCAAACTCTTTCTTTTTTGTGTTCTTTTCCCCGTCCTTTTCTCCATCATATGGATTGCAGGAAGGAAAATAGTCTATGAATTCATAGACTGTACACTCAATAATGTTATCGTTTCCCCATTGTATAAAGATGTTGTCTCCTTTTTTTAATCCATACTCATCCCTTAGTCCTGTAGATAAAATGGCTGCTTTTTGAGCCCCTGTTAGGAGGTTCATGTATTCATTTATATGATGGGACATAAGGTCACTCCTGTAGCATGTTGTTTTTGCAAATTCATGAGGTGTTATTCCCATTACTTTTACATCCCTGACATTGGCAACTCCGCTCTTAATAAAAGAATTATCATAGGAAAACACCTTAGTCATGCTTTCAATTCCTTCAATCTTCATGTACTCCTCATAAGGAGGCTCTCTGTAGTCCTCCTTATAGCTTGAAGAAGATCCCGCAATGAAGCCGCGTTGCATATGTTTTAAATTATTATACGGCTCAATCACTATATCTGCACCGTTATTATACATTATCCTGTCTGTAATATTACTGTTGATTGTTCGTGCCTGATTGGAATTTATAATTCCGAAAGACAGTGCCAATATAATAAACAGCATAATGGATTGTTGATTACGGTCGGCTCTGCTTACATTTACAAGGGAAAAATAAAGAACCGGATTCCACCACTTCACACCAGCAATAAAAATAAGTCTCATCAAAAGAGGATATATTCTAAGGAAAACCAGGCTGACTCCCACAATAAAGAAAGTAGACATAAAGAACAATAAAGGGTCAACACCTAAATCGCTTCCTTTAACGCCTGTAAGGTTTAAAACATTCTGTCTGTTGTTAAAGCTGTAAAGACCGTAAATTGAAAGCCCCAGCACAAGAACATCAAGATATAGCTTCTTCCATAGGGGTTTTTCATTATCTTGCGTAAGGCTTCTTTTATATTGAACAATGCTTTTTGAACTGGCTTTTAAAGCAGGTACAAGCATAAATACCAAAAACACCGCTGCCGCAATAAAAGAGTACAAATATGCGTCAGCGTCAATAGTTAGTGGAAGTGCCTTTCTGCTGACAAACTCCAGAAAACCGTTAGAAGAACCGAGAAGGCTACATATCAGATAACCAAGGAATGGACCTAAAGCAAATGATATGCCTGATATGACAGTGCTCTCCAGAACATATAGCAGGAATATCTGTATTCGCCCTGCTCCTCTACTCTTTAAAAGAGCAATCTCATTTTTGTCGTTTTTTATGATAAGTGCCGACATCATTAATGTGTAGAAACAAATTATTATCATAAGAGGAATTGTAAGAATCCAGAGTGTAATACCCAATTCCTTCTCCCTTTGTTTATAGCTTTCCAGTACTTCAATGGCAGGAAGTTTGATATCTGCAATATTTCCGTTTTTAGCTCTCCATCTGAGCTGCCCTTCATATGTATTGCTGAGTCTTTCAATATCCTCTATTTTTATGGCACGATAGTCCAAATAATAAGTATTTTCAACATTTTCTATCTTTATCTCTTCAAAGCGTTGGGCAAGATCTGCTAAAACTTCACTGTCAAAAACAAGTGAAGTTTTAAGATTATCATACCTGTTGCCGCTCCAAAAAAGATCATTTTTATTCTCAACGGTAAAAATACATGAAATTTTGATTTTAATGATCTCCTGAGGATTTTCTTCGTTATTGTTTATTCCTGCTACCGAATAAACATTGCCTAAGAGAAGTTGCAGTCTTCCTAATGCTTCTGACGATACAGCGGTTTCATACACGCCGTTTTCGGCAACACCTTTCGGAATACTTCCATTTAATATTTTAATTTTGTCATCATACCCTGTAATGGATGCCAATGATGGAAACACACGCTTTTCATTAAAGTCTTGATCTCCTTCTCTCATTAGCCTTATACTTTTGCACGTAAACTGTCTGACTTTTTCCTCAACAGGAAGCTTATATGCAGTGCTTAGCTGCCTATTAGCTATATCCTCAACCTTTTCAACTATTTTTGGGTCATTGCCTGAATACTCTCCGAGTGATACGGTAAATGCTCCCGGAGAAATACCATCTTTTGCATAATTGCTTTCAAGATCCTTTGTAAGTACTTTTTGCAAAATAGCGCCCGAATACATAGGTATACATGCAAAAATGCCACAGGCAAACAAAACTCCGCAGAAGAGGCATATAAAAAGCCATTTGTTATTAATTATCCTGCGGTACAAAAATTCTATCAACGCCTCTCCCCCTATTCAATGACAACCATTTCGCCTACTTTGATGCCTTCTAAAACCTGAACCTCGTTTATTGATTCTATACCAATCTCAACATATCTTTCAGCTCTTAAGTTTCCTTCGAGAACATAAACAATATCCCTGCCCATATATTTTTTAACAGCGCTTTTAGGTATAATCAAGGCATTATCAGCTGATTTCAGTACAAGCTTGATATCCGCACTTTCTCCTCTTTCTATTCCTTCAAGGATTTCATCTGGCTTTATAAGTACAGTATCATCATACTTTTCAATTTCTTCAACGGGAACAGAACTCTCGGTCAGTACAACTTCACCTGTGCATTTTTTGCCGGAATTGGTTTGAATATCAACCTTCATACTCAACTCAAATTTATTGGCATTGAGACCTTTGTACTTTAATTGAAGATCTCCTGGTTTTGCAATAGTTGCAATGGTGATATAAGCATCTGCAAATTCTCCTTCTTTCAAAGAAGCCGTATATGTAATTTTACCGTCTACAGGTGATATAAGCCTGCTGTTTTGAACATCCTTTCTAAGACCCTCCAGCACAAGCTTCGCAGATTCAAGATCATTTTTTTTTGAGTTCAAGTTGATTTGACAAGCTAAGCTTTAGTTTTTCAAAAATGCTCTTATGGCTTTCAATTTCTTTTTTTGTGCTCTCGATTTCATTTAACGAATAGGCTTCGGGAATATTAAGCATGGTATTGTATTTTTTTTCAAGTTCTTTAACTTGATCTTCCGACATATTTATCTCGATATCAGCAATAGACTTTGTATAATTGAGATCTTTCTGTTTTGAGTCAACTACTATTTCCTGATTTGCAATCTCCCTTTCAATATTGTCTGTTAAAAGCTCTGCTATAAGGTCGCCTTTCTTTACATTATCCCCTATTTTTGCATACAATTCTTTTAACCTTCCGCTGTTATTCTCAAAGAAAATATTTCTTTCATCAAAAGAAACAAAGGTAGCCGTACCTTTTATACTTTTTTCTATATATCCTGTTTTTGCCTCCACTGTCTTATATATTATCTCTTCAGGAACTGCAAGTGGAGGTACTAGTGCCTCTTCTTCTGAAGGGAATACGCCACAGCCTGTTGGAAAAAGAAATAAAATAACAATCAAGCAGACCATTTTGAACGAATATAACTTCCTTTGCATTCTTTTTACCCCCGTGATATATTTGATTGTTAGATTTATTAGACCTCTTCTAGTGAAATAAAAGAGGCAAAACTTCCGTACCTTCGATGAATTCTCAATTTTATTATTATTCTTCTTTATCCTATAAAAAACTCATGGAGAATTCCAGAACTTTATCTATACCTGCCTCTTCTTGCATTTGGGTAAGCATTTCAGGAGTAATAAGACATGCCCCATCCATATGCTCATAAAATAATTCTACATTTTGAACGTATTTGTTTAGCATCGGCTGTAAATTACTCCATTGTGCATCAAGCTCCTTCTTTTTTTCATTGTCTCTTATTTTGTCACTTAATTCTTCAAATATTTCTCGTTGAGTTTTAACATTATTCAGGCTGGCTTCCTTCAAAACCTCACGATAATTTAAAGTATCCAGAAAACAGGTTCTTTCATAACGATAGTCGCTAAAATATTTAGTAACTTCATTCCATGTTGAAGGCATTATCTTTGTATTCTTAGGAAATATCAGTTTTTCTCCGTCTAAACTATAGTTTGTATCCTTTATTCCATATCTTAACGAATCGTAATTTTCCTGTGACTTATGAAGCCATTCAATAAACATCAAAACCCTTTCAGCATTCTTACTGCATGAAGCTATCGCTACTCCACGAGGAGTTTCTCTTAACAAGTGAGTGCTTTTCATGTACATGGGATATATACGGTACTCATATGCATTTGAAATCTTATCCGTATTTAGATTGTTTAGATTATATACTTCACTTATTTCAATTAACTGTGATGCAAGATGCCCATTAGAAAAATAAAAAGGGTTATAATACGCATATGGGTTGCTTGTTGCATAATCGTTTGTTCTCCAGCTTTTTAACATGGAATATGCCTGTGCAAACTCACCCGTTCTTTCTATTGAATTTACATTACTGATATCATCAGACCAGGCAGAATAAAGGTATAATGCTAAATTATTTTCGTAGTATCAATTTCCCTTCATATATGCATTGAAAAATGTATATGAGAAAACAACCCCGGGTATAAGGTTCTCTTCATTTTCCTTCACATTCCTTAAAAATCCTTCATAATCATCAAATGTTTCAAATCCACTATTTGCATATTTGTCAACTAAATCCTTGCGTGCAACAATACAATATCTTGGACACATAAAATTATTGTATGGAATTGAATAAAGCTTTCCATCTACTGTTGAATTGTAGATATAATCCTCTCCGATTTTATTTGCCATCAGGTCTTTGTAGTAACCCGGCGCATGTTTAGGAAACATATATGTTATGTCCTTCATTAAGTCCTGATTTTCAAATTGGTAAGGTCCATTACAAATAAAAGCATCAATATCCTTCCCTGAATTGACCAGTGTTGCAATTTCCTCATTATACTTTTCATAGCTTATAAGATGGAATTCAGGTTTTACCTTGATTGTATCGGCAAGTTTTAATTCAATTTCCTTCATAACATTTTCCACTTCATCATTAGTACCGCTTCCGTAATTCATTGCATAGAAATTCAATTGGACAGGCTCAAATTCTTCCACAACAATATCGTCATACTGTTCTGTCTTGTTTTTATTATCACTGCACCCTGTAAATGTCAACAAAACCATACATATTATCAGGATGGATACCACTTTACTAAAACAAATGTCAGGATTTTAACTTTGTATGTCCATAAATAGCTCCTACTCGACATTTCATTTGATTTTAATACTAATTTTATTATATCAAAAGTGAAATTCTTGTCAATCAGTAATCCTTGTTTATTGATAGTTTATTGATAGTTTGATAATAAATCACATACAACTTTACTATAAATAAAATTTTTTTAAATATTTTCAGTAAATAAGCTACAAAACAATTGACAGAGCTTTATAAAAATTATAAAATAAAATGAGAAAATTTTCTATTTGATGTTGCGCATTTTTTATCACATTTTTAAAAGGAATAGAAAATGAACGATATTTTTAGCGAATCTATAAAAGAGAAAAAAAACAAGGCATTACAATTCAAAAAAAACCTTCTCTATTTTAGATGGTTGTTTTTGCTTTTTGTTATTCCTGTATTTCTTTTCATAAGTGATTGTCACATATCAAACAGAACTTTTTGGAAAACATTCTTAGTATCATTAATCTATAATTTGCTTGTAAGCTTATATATCATTATATATAAGACAGAACGGACAAAAAAAATAATGAGCATCTTTTTTTATATAGATGTTATGTTAGTGTGCTCGTTTTCTTTTATTCTTGGAGGTATAGAGTCGGACATATATCTTGTGCTTTTCTTTGTAATTTCTTATTACGGTATCAGTAAAAACATATCCGGAATAGTTAATTTAAGCATTTATACTATAATATTGTATTCCCTTACCTCTATTGCATTTGATAAGCAGGTGCTTGCTGAATTTAATTATTTAAAACTGGTAATGAGAAATTTTTTCATTCTCCTTACAACTTATGCTGTTTCAATTATTGTTATAGAGGTTAACAAGTATGATGAGATGCATAAAAAAGAGTTTAAGCTTGCAAGAACCGATAAATTGACAGGTCTTGCAAACAGGCATTATTTAGACCAAAAATTAGAAGAGGAAGCGCTATACGCAGAATATTCAAAAAAACCTTTAAATGTGCTGATGTTTGACCTGGACAATTTTAAAATGTTTAACGACACATATGGACATGTCTGGGGTGATAAACTTCTATCACTTTTCGGCGACATTATTCTGCAGAGTGTCAGAAAAACCGATATACCTGTAAGATATGGCGGAGAGGAATTTATCATACTGATAAGAGACTTAGACCTTGAAACTGCAAAAAGTATCGGGGACAGAATCAGGCGGCAACTTGAAAAACAAAACATGTTTATTGATGATGGAGACATTAAAAAAAGAGTAACGGTAAGTTGCGGGATCGCTCAATTTCCACGGCACTCCAATGATATTAAAAAAGTTGTAGAATACGCAGATAAAGCTTTGTACTATGCAAAGGAAATAGGCAAGAATATCGTTGTAAGCTACGATGAAATAGGTAAGTTAAGAGAAACCGTCCAGATAGATATTGAAACATATTTAAAGAAATAAAACCTACGTTTTTTATTTTGCTCCAATGTATATGATAGATAGAACAAGGGATAACCGCTTTTACGTCCTATCCCTTGTTTTAGTACGTGATTAAAATATTACTAAGAAGTTTATATTGTTCTGCCAACAGCCTTTGCTACTGCATCAAGTTCTTTCATCAATTGAGCAAACTTTGAAGGCATCAATGATTGTTGTCCATCACAAAGCGCAGCATTAGGTTCACCGTGAACCTCAATTATCAAGCCATCTGCACCAGTTGCAATTGCTCCTTTTGATAAAGCACCAACATACTTCCATGTGCCTGTTGCATGACTTGGGTCGACAATTATGGGAAGATGTGAATTTTCTTTAATGACAGGTATTGCACTGATATCAATTGTATTTCTGGTAGCAGTTTCAAAAGTTCTTATTCCTCTTTCACAAAGGATTATATCGCGGTTTCCTTCAGCTATTATATATTCTGCCGCCATTAACCATTCTTCAATAGTTGCAGACATTCCTCTTTTTAACAGTACAGGCTTGTTACAGATTCCAACTTCTTTCAAAAGCCTGAAATTTTGCATATTTCTTGCTCCAATCTGGATTATATCGGCATATGAAGCAACCAGTTCTACGTCTCTAGTATCGATAACTTCCGTAACAAGCTTTAATCCTGTTACCTCCCTGGCTGACGCCATTATCTTAAGACCATCCTCTTCTAGTCCCTGAAAAGCATACGGTGAAGTACGCGGCTTAAAAGCCCCCCCACGAAGTATTTTTGCTCCTGCTTCCTTTACCTTGATAGCAGTGCTCACATAAGATTCCTCGTTTTCAATCGCACATGGACCTGCCATTATGATTAATTCCTTACCCCCAATACTAACATCACCAACTTTAACAATGGTAGGAACCTGCTTCAATTCGCTCCCGGCGAGCTTATAGGGTTTCATTATTGGTACCAGGCTTTCAACTCCCGGCATGGTAGAAATTGAATGCGTATTAAGCAATCTTTTGTCCCCTATTGCACCTATAACTGTCTTGATTTCACCAAATATGGGATGGGTTCTAAAGCCCAACTCTGAAAGTTTCTTTTGTACATTATCAATTTGTTCCGTTGTTGCGCTCTGACTCATAACAATAATCATAATAACAACCTCCATGATATTATTTGTAAAATTCAATATAAACCTCGTATCTGTTGATGGTAACACTGTTTATTTGTATTTTTTACTTCGCCCATTTCATTCCAAAAAGCCAAATAAAAAAAACCTTCATCCCTAACTAAGGGACGAGGATTGTTATCCACGCGGTACCACCCAAATTGGCTAATGCCCAACTTATCAATGTACGGGAACAATAATGTCCGATACATTCTTTCTAATAACGGTGAAAGCTCCGGTTCAGCCTACTTAAACATATAGCTTTTCAACTGACAGCTCAAAGGGGAACTTCGGTTGTATACCTTTTACCGGGCTTTCACCCTCCCCGGCTCGCTTAAAAAGTATAATACTACTTACTTTCCCTTATCATAGCTTTTAAATGTTTTGAACGCGATAAAGATTTTTAAATCGCATTTCAATTTTATTAGATTTTACCATGTTGATACATATTAGTCAAGATGTAAGCTAAATATTTTTTTGGAAAATATTTAAACTAATATTGAAAATACGCTTAAAAAGAATAGGAATATGTGTTATAATATTAATAGTAATTCCTTCTAAGCACCATAAGCAGATTCAAAATGTTTTTTCTTTTCACACATCTCGTTCCTTCTTTGAACCAACATTATTTTAATATCTTTTGGGGGATGATTCAATGAATTTTAAGATCGGTGAAGTTGTCACTCTAAATCACTATTCCGGAAAGAAAATCAATAAGGGCATCGTAATAAACACTCACAACGACATTCTTACAATAAAACCTGAACGAGATTTTCTTATATTTAATTACTTTGATAACGACCCAATAGTAATAGGTCATGAAGATGAAAATGTTATAACAGTATGTGAAAGTATTATTAATTTAATTAACTATAATGATAATACTTTTACATCCGAGATCAGAAATATGGAATCTCTTGTTAACAGAAGGATAACCCAGAGATTTCCTGTTTCGTTGTTTGCCTACATATATCATGATAACATCAAAAACTTTGCTTACATAAGAAATTTAAGCCTTAATGGACTTTCACTGTGTACAAAACAGGTTTTTGAAAAAGGTAGAATATTAAAAATAAATACCAGCATAGAGGATAAAGCTATAAGCATTGATGCAAAAGTTTTATGGAGTAAAGAAAGCACTCATGGTTTTGAATACGGTTTTGAATACACTAATGTCAAAGAGGATTTCTTAAAAGGAATTGAGCACTGTATACTTTTATTGAAAAACGACCATGAAAGTGCAATTGGTCAGCTGAAATATGAATTTGAATCACTAAAAAGGGTCTTGACCAGAAAAATTAATATGAATTAGTGCATATTCACTTTTGTTATCTTGTTTTAGACGTTTTGCATCTTTGATACCACCCCAATGCCTGAAAAATTGAGTACTCGTTAAGGGTACTCAATTTTTGGCTCTGTGGTGTCCCACAACTTTCACATAAACTTGTATTATAATTCATCCCATCTTTCTTCTATAGCACTTGCTACGGCTCTATAGCCTTTAGCAATATATATGGCATCTAATAGCGCAATTCTTACCATTGCTTCACACACAGGGTAAATTCTCGCACATATCGAAGGGTCATTACGTGTGTCAAACGAAACTTTAACATTCTTTCGTTGATACATATTTACTGTATCCTGCACAATAGAAATTGTTGGAGTCGGCTTTACAGCAACCCTTATTCTGATTTCTTCCCCATTGGATATTCCGCCGAGGATGCCTCCTGCTCTGTTGGTTTTAAATCTGACTCTGCCAGAAGATTCGTCATAATAAGGAGTATCATTGAATTCTGAACCTTTCATTCTTGCACTCTCAAATCCTTGACCAAATTCTATTCCTTTAATTGCTCCTATGGACATTATTGCATGAGACAGTGTAGCCTGCAATTTATCAAATACCGGTTCGCCCAAACCTGCCGGAACACCTGAAGCAATTATCTCAACAATTCCGCCGCTGGAATCCCCTTCTGCTTTTATTTTTAACAACTCATCCATCATTTCGTTTGCTTTATCAAGGTCAGGACAGTTAATTTCGTTTTTCCGGTAATTTGCTTTTGCTGTTTCATATGATATTTCTCTTGCTTTTATCCCGTGAATTTCGGTAGTAAAAGCAATAACATCTATCCCCATTGTATCCAAAACTGCCTTGGCGACTGCGCCCCCAGCAACTCTTGAAACCGTCTCCCTCCCTGATGCACGTCCAGCACCAATATTGTCAGCAAACTGACCGTACTTTTTAAAGAAGGTATAGCCGGCCTGTCCCGGACGCACAACCTCTTTGTAACTTTTATGCTTGTTCAAGTGTTCATCCTCTATTACTCCATTGGGAATAATCATACCAACCGGAGCACCGGTTGTGATATCGTCCTCCATTACACCTGAAAAAATATAGACTTTGTCCCTCTCTTTTCTTGGAGTATCAAGTTCCGATTTTCCCGGTCTTCTTTTATCAAGCTCCTGTTGAATAAAATCAGCAGAAAGCTTTACACCCGGGGGAACTCCGTCAACTATAGCCATTAATCCCCCATATAATTCTTTTGGTATGTCAAGGTTCTTTCTGAAACCGCCTGCATAGGATTCTCCGCATGTTGTTATTTTAAATATCCTCCCAAATGTGTTTCCTACCATTCTACCACCATCTCCTTCACAAAAGTTATTGCAATAAAAGCATTTTACAATAATTGCTTTAAAATTGTTTCTATTTCACCAATCAGCGTTCCAGCATTCTTTGCTGTACAATCTACAGATATGTCTGCATATTTTTCATAAAGAGGCACTCTCTCCCTGTACAGATCCTCTAAGGATTGCTCTTCACTTCTTGCAAATCTGCGACCTTCAGCTACTCTTTTTTCTATATCTTCAAAACTCGTTTTCAGGTAAACAACTACTCCGATGTTCTTAAGATGCTTCATTGCACCTTCATTATATACCACACTTCCACCTGTAGATATAACAGAATTTTCTGTGACAATATTCAAAATAGCGGCTTCCTGAATCTCCAAAAACCTTTTAAGACCGTCATTATTAACAATTTCTCTAAGAGGTCTTTTTTCCTTATCGAGAATTATCTTATCCGTATCAATAAATTTCTTGCCAAGATTTTCAGAAAGTGACTCACCTATTGTACTCTTCCCTGCGCTTGGCATCCCAATTAGAACTATATTTGTCTTTTCCATTAGCATATACCTCACTGTAAGCATTAACATTATTGGAATAGTAAAAATAAACTTCCAATGATATTTTTGCACAAACAGATTGTTTGTGCAAAAATATCACACTAAAAATTGGAAGTAATGTTTCTAATTCCTCACTATATGTATTATACACATAATTCATGTAAGCTCCAACAAAAAATAATATTTTATGAATCTCTTAATTATTGTCTATATAATGAGATTTGTAGTATAATTTAATATTGGAAATTGAAGTGCAATATTAAAGCTTTATCGCATTTTTATATAGAATTGAAATTACTGTATTTATATTATATTAATTGGGAGGCAAACATGAATTTTAGAAAATTTTATCTTATTGTATGTTCACTCTTGTCTGTCTTTATGTTTTTTATGGGCATATTGGCTCTTTTATATATATCTTTTTCAAGTGAAGAGACCATAAACACCAATAATTCAGCTAATGGTGCCTTAATTCATGAAATTTTAATTCCCTACAAACAAATTACCCAGAATATAAACATACTGCTCTTATGTGGGGACGTTGTAAATAGCAACACCGACACTATAATGCTTGTTAATTTTAACCCCTCAAGTGCAAAAGTACGCATTCTTTCTATTCCACGGGATACAAAGGTGCTTTTAGGAGGTAAAACGGCAAAAATAAATGCAGCATATCCAAAAGGCGGCGGAGAACTTGCTGTTCAAACTGTTGAAGACCTGCTTGGAGTTGAAGTTAATCATTATGTATTCATAAATACATCTGTATTTAGAAATGTAATTGATAAATTAGGCGGAGTCGATTATTATATCCCTGTGAATATGGATTACGATGACCCTTTGCAAAACCTTCATATCCACTTCAAGAAAGGCAATTATCATTTTACAGGCATCGATGCGGAAAAGTTTATGAGATACAGACAGAACAACAATAGTTCTGTAAACAAATACTATGACGGAAGTGACCTGAAAAGAATTGATGCACAGCAAAACTTTATAAAAGAAGTCGTTAGGCAGAAGGCAAATGTTTTATATATTGCCAAAATTGGTGAAATCCTGGACGTTGTTTTTAACAGCATAGATACGGATATGAATATAAACAACATAATGAAATTGTCATCTAATATCGGTAAGATTAATGCGGACGAAATAGAGTCTTTTAAACTGCCCGGAGAGTCGCTGTATGATACTGCATGGTATTATATTATGGATAAAAATGAAGCTCAAGAAATAACTGATACTTCCTTTGGTTCTAAAAAAAATGAATAACATGTATAGGAAATCAGTTGCATTTCGAGTCCAAATTAATCACCAAGGAAATTGAAGTGCAATATAAAATCTTTATTGCATTCAATATAAATGTTGGGATTTAAGCTACTTTAAAAACTTATTGTACGCTTTAAAGGCCATATATATATCGGACTTGCTTGTTATTTCAAAAGGAGAGTGCATTGATAAAACTGCAACACCACAGTCTATAACATCCACACCCATATTGGCAATATATTGGGCTATTGTGCCTCCGCCTCCTTGGTCTACCTTTCCCAATTCAGCAGTTTGCCATATTATATTATTGTCATTGAAGAGCTTTCTTACTTCACCGAAAAATTCTGCATTTGCATCACTTGCACCAACTTTTCCTCTCACGCCTGTGTATTTTTGCAATACAACTCCTTTACCGATATAGGATGAATTCATTTTATCGTACACACTTTCAAAGTTCGGGTCTATTGCCGCATTTACGTCGGCAGAAAGCATCTTCGAATGTTCAAGGCATCTTCTTAGAAGTATGTCAGTGTATTTTTCAGTGCTAAGATTTATCAGATCCGCAATGAAATTTTCCAAAAAACTCGATTGCGCTCCTGTGTTTCCTACGCTTCCTATCTCTTCTTTATCCGACAGTACACAGACAGCAGTCTTTTCAATATTATCAAGCTGTATTATAGACTCCAATGCAGTATAAGCACAAACTCTGTCATCCTGTCCGTAAGCTCCCACCATACTTCTGTCAAATCCAACATCAGAGGCCTTGAATGCTGGAACAAATGAAAGCTCGGCGGATATAAAATCCTCTTCAATTATTCCGTACTTATCATATAAAAGCTTTAATGTATTAATCTTGACTTTTTCCTTTACCTTTTCATCTTTTAAAGGTATGGAGCCAAATAAAATATTAAGTCCTTCTCCGACAATTGCTTCACTCATCTTTTTTTGCATCTGCTCTGCTGCTAAATGTGGCAGTAAATCGGTTATTGTAAATACAGGATCATTTTCGTCTTCGCCTATAGATATATTTAATGAACTACCATCCTTCTTGATAATAACACCGTGTACAGAAAGAGGTATGGTCACCCATTGATATTTCTTTATACCTCCGTAATAGTGGGTTTTCATAAACACCATATCATTCATCTCGTACATGGGATTGGGTTTGAGGTCAATCCTTGGTGAATCTATATGAGCGCCTACAAGATTTATTCCCTCCTGAACAGGTTTTGAACCTACAATCCCTAAAACAATAGTTTTACCTTTGTTTATCCTGTACACCTTTGCTCCGGGAACCAGTCTATTATTGTCTTTTATTATTGTGTCAATGTTTACGAATCCTTTTTCTTTTATAACTGTTTCTGTCTCCCTTACAAACTCTCTTTCAGTTTTTGAAGCATCCAAAAAACTCTTGTATTTTTCACAAAACAAAAAAACATTTTTTGTTTCCTCTTCGCTTATATTTTCCCAAGAATTAAGACTTTTATAAGACAGCTTTTCTGAAAGTTTCTGACCAATAGTTTTGTTTTCACTCATTTGTGTTATCCTCCCATAATAAGGAACCTTTATTATTTTTAAAATATTAATATAGTTTATTAGACTATTATACACCAATATACAAATAAAAAACAAACAAACAAAGATAAAGAACATTAACATAATATTCTGTATCTCTATTTGTATCTTTATTTGTATCTTTATTTGCATTGTTATTTGTATCTTTATTCTTATTCTTATTCCTTAAATGTATTTACCAGCTCTTCTTGCATTATATCAAGACTTCCCATCATATCCAAAAGTTTTTCCACAACTACCGGATCAAATTGAGTTCCCGAATGTGTCTTGAATTGTTCCATGGCATCTTTCAGCTTTAGTTTTGACCTGTATTTTCTGTCGGTAGTCATTGCGTCAAATGCATCTGCTACTGATAATATTCTTGCAAGAAGAGGTATTTCCTCTCCTTTAAGACCTTCAGGGTAACCGTTTCCATCATATCTTTCATGATGGTATTTAACAATAGGCACAACGTCTTTAAACATTGAAATTGCCGAAAGTATATATGAGCCTCTCAATGGATGCTTTTTTATCTCTTCATACTCGTTAAAGCTTAGCTTATCCGTTTTAAACAAAATATCGTCAGCAGTTCCGATTTTCCCAATATCATGGAAAATCCCACCGACTTTTAAAAACTCCTTTTCCTCTTCCGACAGACCAAATGCCTCTCCAAGTTTGACTGCATAATAAGAGACACGATCCGAATGCCCTCTTGTATAAATGTCTTTTGCATCTACAGTAAGACGTAAAGCCTCAATAGTATCCATGTATCTTGTTTTAAGCTCCTTGTAAGTCCTGTCAAGTTCATCTTTTTTCATGTTTATCAGTGAATGCAGAAAAGCATTATTTATGGAGGATGCGGCCTGTATAGAATATATTTCTAACAATCTTAATCCTTCATCAAATTTACTGCTTTCAACATACAAAACACCTATACTTTTGCAAGATTCATTAAGAATCGGAAGAATAACTCCATGCTCAAGAATTATTACTTTTTTTGTTTCTCTCGACTGTCCTATCTGCTCCATTAATAAGGGGTTCAGCATCATTACAAGTGAATCGACAGAAATGGCATACTCTCCTATACCCTTGAATATTATTTCTTTTTGGGAACTGTTACAGTCATCAACAAGTATAAATGCATTTTTACTGTTGACAAGAGGCATTAATCCTTCTAGAATTTCCTCTAAAATAATGTTTATCGGTTGTAGTTGATATATTTTTGGTACAGTCTTCAGTATTCTGTTAAGACCGTCTTTAAACTGTTTTATTGTCCTTAGTTGTAAAATTGACTTAATTCCCGATTCGACTAAAAGGATTAATTGATCAAACCTGTCTCCTTTTTCACAGTATCCCTGTATATCAAGCTCTCTTATTGTTTCAAGGGGCGGTGCCAAATCCTTATGTCCTGTAAGAAGTAATATGTAAATATCATTATTGAACTCTCTGATCTTTGCAACAACTTCATCTCCATGTATAGGAGTCATAATATAATCCAGTATAAGCATATCATACTTTTCCACTTTCAGTCGCTCGACAGCTTCAAGAGGGTTTGATATACCCATACAATAATAACCGTTTCTTTTGAGCATTACCTCTAATGAATTTATAATCCCCTGCTCATCATCCACTACAAGTATCTTGTAATCATTCGAAACATCCTCATAACGCCTTCTCATTAAAAATCCTCCTCCGTGAGGTTTATTATATAAAATTAGTGTCATCAAAAGAGGCAAAATCTTACATGGATTTCACTAAAACTTTAGCAATGTAAATTTGTGTGGACATTTACTGTGTTAAGAGAATTTGTTTATGTATCTTTCTTATGTTATTTCAGCAAGTGTGAATTTTCCGGGAAGAGCAAGGAGTAAATGCCTCTTGTGTCAGGACCACTATAGAAAGGAAAACTCCTTTTCATTAAGCAAAATAAAATTATTGTTATAAATTGGAAAACTTTACATTAAAAAAATTGAAAAATTAATCGAAGAAT
>CAYPCH010000002.1:52002-79601 GCA_964409165.1 uncultured Oscillospiraceae bacterium
AAGAATCAACTAAAGAATCAACTGAAGAAATACCTATATATAATTTTACATAATCTTTTCAATATATGCAATAGTACTATTTTAGTAATTTAGTCTTATTTTTTTTTAGTACTATTTGCATATTTTAATACACCGCCATAAATCTCCTTCTTTCCTCTCTTGACTAATTGATTCATATGCTCTATAAATAAGTATATAACTGAACTTTCCCACTTATAGTATTTTGAGGCTCTGGTTTCTCACAAGTTAAGGTCAAAAAGTTTACTTTTTGACCGCGGTAAGAAATGCTACATTAGTGGCAAAGAGCCCATAAATACTGTGGGAAAGTTGAGTATATAACTATATAACTATATAACAGGAGGAAACCATGTACGATTGTCATGTTCATAGCAATTTTTCAGGAGACAGCAATATGGACGCATATACTGCGGTAAATACAGCCTATGACTTAGGTCTTGAAGGAATAGCATTCACAGATCACCTTGATTATGACTATCCTGATTATGATGAAGTTTTTTTGATTGATTTTGATAAATACTCAACTTATTTTGACCTATTGAAACTCAACAATCTTGAAAAAATAAAAGTTTTGAAAGGGATTGAAGTAGGTATACAACCTCATGTTGTTAAAGATTCTCTTGAGATAGTAAAAAAATATGATTTTGATATTGTTATAGCCTCTGTACATATTGTAGATAAACTTGATATGCATAACGGTGATTTCTCTAAAGGAAAGACTAAATTTCAGTCATACACAAGATATTTTAAAGAAGTACTCGAAGCAATAAATCTGTTTGACAACTTTGATATTCTCGGTCATATGGATCTTGTAAGGAGGTATGGATGTTATGACGACAAGACTATAGAATATGATGAGTACAGCCTTTATATTGAACCAATTCTAAAAAAACTTGCTTCAATGGGCAAAGGTATTGAGATTAATTCTTCCGGGTTCAGATATGGATTGAACTCGCCAATGCCGGATTTTGATTTTTTTAAAAGATTTAAAGAATTAGGTGGCGAAATAGTTTGCACAAGTTCTGACGCTCATACTCCGGATTACATAGGCTATAAGTTTGATTATTTAAAAGAAATCCTGTTAAAGGCAGGCTTTAAATATACAGCTCATTTTGAGAATAGAAAACCAGTATTTTCACCAATTAAATAAAAAGCTTCGGGACATCGAGTCCCAAAGCTTTTTGCCGGATTTCCTTTCAGGAAATGGCTCTAAATAAAATCAAAATAAATAAAATTGAGTATCATCGAGAGGATACTCAATTTTATTTGTAGTTACGATAAAAATAGTTCTTGCGAACAATCCAAAACAATAATTTCAGCTATTACTTAACATTTAGGTCATATAAGCTTTACTTTATGGTGAACTTTTCTGCCTTTTCTTATAATAATTTCATTATCTTTAAAGTCTTCATTCTTTACTAATAGATCAAAGGATTCAACCTTTTTATCATTCAAACTTATACCTCCTTGCTCTATGAGTCGCCTTCCTTCACCTTTTGAAGGTATTAGCTTTGTTATAAGGAGCAGGTCAATAATATTCATACCATCTGCAAACTCATCTGATTTTATTTCCGAGGTAGGCATATTATCACTGCTTACTCCCTTTGCAAAGAGTTCTTCCGCTGTTTTTTGTGCTTTTAAGGCTTCTTCTTCCCCATGAATAAGCTTTGTAACCTCAAATGCAAGGATTTTCTTTGCTTCGTTTATTTCTTGGTCACGAAGTTTGGAGAGTTCCTCTATTTTTTCCATAGGCAAGAAAGTCAGAAGTTTTAAACACTTTATAACATCCGCATCATGTATGTTCCTCCAGTATTGGTAAAAGTCGTAAGAGGATGTCTTTTCAGGATCCAGCCACAACGCACCTTTTTCGGTTTTCCCCATTTTCGTGCCTTCACTTGTTGTAAGAAGAGTAAATGTCATACCGTATACCTCTTTTGCTTCAACCCTTCTTATAAGCTCAATACCGCCTAAAATATTTGCCCATTGGTCATCACCGCCAAGCTCAAGAACACAACCGTGTTCCTGGTAAAGCTTCAAGTAGTCAAAACTTTGCATCAGCATATAATTGAATTCAATAAATGATAATCCTTTTTCTAACCTTGTCTTAAAGCACTCTGCTGTGAGCATTCTGTTAACAGAAAAGTGAACGCCTATATCTCGCAAGAACTTTATATAATTTAAATCAAGCAACCACTCTGCGTTGTCAAGCATTAATGCTTTCCCGTCGCTAAAATCTATAAATTTTGAAAGTTGCTTTTTAAAATTATTTGCATTACGCTGTATTTCTTCCCTTGTCATCATTCTGCGCATATCTGCTTTGCCAGAAGGATCACCTACCATTGCAGTACCGCCTCCTACAATAGCGATAGGCCTGTGTCCTGCTCTCTGCATGTGTGCCATAACAACCATCTGAAGAAAGTGGCCTACGTGCAAACTGTCTGCTGTTGGGTCAAATCCAATATAAAATGTTACTTTTTCCTCCTCCAACAATTTTTTAATAGGTTCTTCATGCGTAATCTGCGCTATAAATCCTCTCTCTTTTAAAGTTTCAAATACATTCGACATTACTAAATACCTCCTATATTTTTTCACTAAATGATAACTTAATACCAATCCAAATGCTTAATTCTACTTCTTCATTCCTTTTTTACTTATGTTTTAAATAAATAAAAAAGCCTTCACATCCTTAGTAAAGGACGAGAACGCTCCCGTGGTACCACCTTAATTCATATATCGCTTCTTGACATGCGATATATCTCTTTAGCAAATGCCGGATAACGACCGACAACCGTCAACACTTACAAATTATTAACCTTCAGTGTGAAACTCCAGAGGGTAATTCATTTGTCCATTTGCGTAAGTCCTTTCACCAACCGGACTTCTCTCTATACGTTACAATGGAAAACTACTGTGTGCTCCTTCATAGTATTTATCATTATTTAATCCATTCTAGCACAATTTATATCGGTTTACAACTCTAATTTTCTTAAAATGTTTCCTGTTATTGGATTACCCCTCCGCCCACGACAGTATCCTCGCTATAAAATACAATAGACTGACCAGGAGTTATGGCTCGCTGGGGCAATTCAAAGACAACCTTTACCCTTCCATCATCTAATGGAAAGATTTCTGCATCGGCCTCTTTTGCCGAATATCTTATTTTTGCCTTAACTTTTGCAGGCGCCTTCAGGCTTTCTATTGCTATAAAATTCATGTCATCGGCAATTAAGGAGCTTGAAAAAACCTCGTTATCATCACCTAAAATCACATTATTGTTCTTAAGGTCAAGACCTACAACATACATTGGTTTGCCCAGCGCAATTCCAAGTCCTTTTCTCTGCCCTACTGTATAATGTATTATTCCCTTGTGCCTGCCTAATATTCTGCCTCGAGCATCAACAAAATTTCCGGGTACAATTTTTGCATTGGTGTTTTCTTCTATAAATCTTCCGTAATTGTTATCTTCCACAAAGCATATTTCCTGGCTGTCTGGCTTGGATGATACAGCAAGCCCCAATTCTTTTGCTTTCTCCCTAACCTGATCTTTTGTGTAATCGCCTATTGGCATAAGCGTTCTTGAAAGCTGCTGTTGGGTAAGATTATATAGGGCATAAGTCTGATCCTTTTTCTGGCTTACAGATTTTTTAAGCAAATAACGGCCTGCAATTTCATCGTATACAATAATTGCATAATGCCCTGTTGCAACATAGTCAATTCCCATTGAAACAGCCTTTTTAAGAAGGGCGTCAAATTTAACATATCTGTTGCAGGCAATACAAGGATTGGGTGTCTTTCCTTCCAAATACTCATCTTTAAAATAGTTTATTACCTTTTCCTCAAAAACATCCTCAAAGTTCAATACATAATAGGGTATTCCAAGCCTGTCCGCAACGCTCCTTGCATCTTCTACTGCCGATAAAGAACAGCAGCCTCCTTCAGTAAGTTTTGAATCTTCATCACCCGACCATATTTTCATTGTGGCACCAATAACATCATAACCTTTTTCCAAAAGTACAGCGGCGGCCACAGAACTGTCAACACCGCCGCTCATGCCGAGCATAACCTTCTTCTTATTCATCCTTGTTTTTGTCCGCCTTTGTTTTATTTAATCTTCGTCGTCAAATTGATGGTGAATATCATCACACCTTCTTCCACAAGATACATTATCGCCATTGTCATCAATTAGTCCGTTTTTTCTCTTATAATCCTCTATTGCAGCTCTTATTGCCTCTTCCGCAAGGTTTGAGCAGTGCATTTTTACAGGTGGAAGACCGTCTAATGCTTCTGCAACAGCTTTATTTGTTATGTTAAGTGCTTCCTCAACAGTTTTGCCTAAAACAAGTTCGGTAGCCATACTGCTTGTTGCAACAGCTGCACCGCATCCAAAAGTTTTAAATTTTACGTCAACAATAACATTGTTCTCAATTTTCAGGTACATTTTCATTATATCCCCGCATTTTGCGTTACCAACTTCTCCAATACCGTCAGCGTTTTCAATTTCACCGACATTTCGAGGATTCATAAAATGATCCATTACTTTTTCACTATACATATTAACTCCCTCTTTTCACTTTTTCATATAATGGTGACATTTCTCTAAGTCTCTCAACTATCATAGGCAATACTTCCATCAAATAATCAACATCCTCGTGAGAGTTATCTTCTCCAAATGTCAATCTTAATGAGCCATGGGCAATCTCGTGAATGAGCCCTATCGCAAGAAGAACATGTGAAGGGTCTAATGAACCTGAAGTACAGGCAGAACCGCTTGAAGCAGCAATACCTTTCATATCAAGCATTAAAAGGAGTGATTCACCTTCAATAAACTCAAAGGAGAAGTTGATATTACCTGGAAGTCTTCTTTGTCTGTCGCCATTTAATCTAACAAATGGTATTTTTTTCATTACCTCATCAATGGTTCTATCCCTTAACTCTGTCAGCTTTTTATTATACTCTTCTATGTTTTGTACAGCAAGCTCAATTGCCCTGCCCAAACCGACTATAGCAGCAACATTTTCTGTGCTTGCCCTTCTGCCTCTCTCCTGAGCCCCTCCATGTAAAAATGAAGTCAACTTTATGCCTTTTCTTACGTACAATGCACCAACACCTTTAGGTCCGTAAAATTTATGTGCTGATAACGACAAAAGATCCACATTAAGGTCAACTACATTTATTGGGATGTTCCCAACAGCTTGTACGGCATCGGTATGAAAAATTATTCCCTTTTCCCTTGCAATTTTACCTATCTCAGCAATCGGTTGAACAGTGCCTATTTCATTGTTGGCAAACATCACTGTTATAAGTATCGTATCAGGTCTTATTGCTTCTAAAACCTTATCCAATGACACAAGCCCATTTTCATCCACAGGCAGGTATGTTACTTCGAAACCATCGCTTTCAAGATACTGGCATGTGTGCAATACTGCGTGATGCTCAATAGTTGTAGCTATAATATGTTTACCTTTGTCCTTATTCGCATAGGCAACTCCCTTTATTGCCCAGTTGTCCGCTTCAGTTCCTGAACCTGTAAAGAAAATTTCTCTATATTGAGCACCTAAAGCTTTAGCAACCTTTTCCCTCGCCTCTTCAACAGCTTTCTTGCTTTCTCTTCCAAGAGAATAAATTGAAGAAGCATTACCAAAGTTTTTATTAAAATAAGGTATCATTGCCTCTATTACTCCCGGCTTCATCGGTGTTGTAGCTGCATGGTCAAAATACACTGTTTTATTTGTCATATAATATTGCTCCTTACTTTGTTAATTTCCTTTAATATTATTTTCCCTTATAAAAGCTCCTAAAACGTATAATATCAATATAAAACTATATATAATAAATATAATTGTTTTTGTTCAAATGCTTTCTATAATCACTCAATAAATCTTTCAGAGTTATTGAATCCACTACTTCGTTTACTTTATCCCTCATTCTTTCCCATATAAGCTTTGTAACACAGTTATCAGAATGGTCACATCTAAAAGGGTTTTCTTCAAACACGCATTCAACCGGCGCGAGAGAACCTTCTAAAGCACGAAGAATGGAGCCTATTTTGACGTTTTCAGGATCGTGCGCAAGAACATACCCTCCCTGAGCTCCTCTGACACTCTTAATGTGTCCTGCCCTTCGCAAAATGGCAAAAAGTTGCTCCAAATAGTTTTCGGATATATTCTGCCTTTCTGCTATGTTTTTTAAAGGCACTGGTCCTTCTTCCGAATGGAAAGCCAGATCAACCATGGCTTTCACTCCATATCTTCCCTTAGTTGACAGCTTCATTAATCAGAGCCCCCCTTCAATCCCAAGTATATTACTCGGTATTTATAACATTAGATTAGCACCATGTGAAATAATTGTCAATGTTTTATTGAAAACAATATTTATTGAACTCGATTCAAATTTTACATCGTGCTTCAATTTCCTTAGAATAACGGACTATAATACCTTGTTTTTAACATATCTTCTATATCATCAACACTTTTTCCCAAGGAATTGATAATAAATACACCATAATTAGCTCTCATACCCATCGTGGCTTCTGGCATATTGTTTCTTGAAATATGAGAAATTTGAAAACTATTGCCTTCATAAACAATAGCATCAATGGGATAATTATAGTTTTCCAGATTTACAACTTCAAATCCTCTGATAGAGAGTTCTTTTTTTAGTTTGTCAAGTCCATCCTGAACAGCTACAACGATAAAAACCACCTCCGATATAATTGTTTGCCGGAAGTGGTTATAATATACTATTGCTTATCATCTCAACTTTAATTATAAGCAATAGTGCTATAATTGAAATGCTTACTTCAGTTTTTTACTCATTATTTGTATGCTGTTAATATATTTTATCTTTCTTCATTAAAAACACTAGAAAATATATTACTGCAATTACAGCATAAACAACTATACTCTCTTTCCAGTAAAATTTTCTTATCAGTGTAATATTTATTAGCAGAAATACAAAACCCAAAAGCAAAATCCAGGCTCCTACTCTCTTTAACATACAACTCTCCTTTATACTCTATATATCAGATAAATTAAATTATATTTGGAATTATGATATTAGTCAAATCCCATAGATTATTTTTTTATAAGTCCCTGTCTTTCTTATAAAAGAAGGTCTGGAATGTCCTAAAATTATAATTGTTATACATTATTATTTGTTCAGTACTGCCTACAAAAAGTATGCCTCCAGTTTTCAGAGACTTGTTGAATTTCTTATAGATATTGACTTTGGCTTCTTCAGTAAAATATATAAGAACATTTCGGCAAACAATTAAATCACACTCCTGAGGGTAAACATCTGATAATAAATTATGATGCTTGAACTCAACACAGTTTTTAACTTCTTCTTTAATTTCATACATATTGTCCTTTGAGTTAAAATACTTATTAATATACTCTTTAGGAAGATTTCCAACACTTTTTTCATTATAAATACCGTTTTTCGCTTTACAAAGAATCTCCTTGTCAATATCTGTAGCAATTACTTTTATGCTTCTTAACGGCAGGAATTCATTTAAGATCATAACAAGCGTGTAAGGCTCATCTCCGCTTGAACAGGCAGCACTCCACACTTTCAATGTTTTTGTTGTCTCAAAAAGAGCAGGTAAAATCAAATTTTTAAGATTTTCCCACTGCTCAGGGTTTCTATAAAATTCAGATACATTTATAGTCATGTAGTTTATAAACTCATTGTACAATCTGGCATCAGTCTTTAAAGCATTTACATATTGCTCATAATCACTATAATTGTTCCTATTTATGAGAGAGTCCAGCCTTCTTTTCATTTGTTTTTCCTTGTATGAGCCAAGGTCAATTCCAGTAAGTTCATATATTGCTTTTTTAAATCCTTCGTAATCCATGAGCATATAGACCAAATCTCCATTCTATATTGAATGTAATAAAGATTTTACACAGTGCCACAATTTCCTTAGGAAAGGTTTAAATATAACTTCTACTACAATTTTTACTTAACGCTTATTTGAAGCCAAATAACGACTTAAAAAGTAGAAGTGAATTTCACTCATTCCTTTAATACAATATCACAAAAATCAAATTTTTAAATGTAAAATCATTTTCGTGATTAATTTAATTATAAGAGGTTTAATAAAAATTATTGCAAAACATTCAATTCAGGAAAAAATCTTTGGATTTCAATTTCCGCATTTTCGATAGAGTCTGAAGCATGTATCAGATTTTCAAATCTGTGTAATCCGTAATCACCCCTTATAGTACCAGGAAGCGATTCAAAAGAACTTGTCTTTCCTATCATGGTTCTAACCATTCCAATAACTTGATTTCCAGCTATAATAAGTACAATAACAGAACCTGAAGTAATATAATTAATCATATCTTCAAAAATAGGTTCATTCCTGACATGATAATAGTGCTCTAATGCAATGTTTTTTTCGATATCCATCATTTTCATGTGAGTAATTGTAAGATTCCTTTTTTCAAATCTTGAAATGATTTCACCTGCAAGTTTTCTCCTTACAGTATCAGGCTTTAAGATAACCAGTGTACGTTCCATATCTTTCTCCTTACAGTCATTTGACATTATAAAGAAATAACATATACATTCTATCATAATATATACTAAAAATAAAGATTTATATTCTATTCTATAATAATCGCGGAAACAATATATTTATCATTTCAGTTTTCACGGCATGTAATCAATTAAATTGGACAAAAGCAAAAGAACCTATTACAATAAATCCGTGTCAACATTACAAATTTGCAACTTTAACAGGTTCTTCAAATATACCGCGTTTCACCTCTGTTGCAGTCATATTTAAAAAAATATCAACAACCTTTCTTTTAATTTGAAATTACTTAATTTCAATAGAAATTATTTTAGCACGTTTGATACAAAAGTCAATAGATTTTATCTATTGACTTTTGTATCGGCATAAAATAACCAGAGCCTTGTATATTAATGACTCTGGTTAAAAAGATGCAAAATTGAGTATTGTCAATGGGTACTCAATTTTATTCTTCTTCGCTTTTCGTTTCCTTTTCGAACATGTCACCTAAAGTAACCGTCATTTCCTCCTTATGCTCGGAAGGTACTTCTTCAGTGCTTTTACCTTCTGCTTTATCGGTTGAACTGCCAGCTTTTTCATCAGATTGACTTTCCTCTACTAAAGGATCTATAGGATTAACTTCCTTAATGCTCAGACTTATTTTTTTGTTTTCAATATCCAATTCTACGATTTTCGCATCAACCTTCATTCCAATCTCAAGAACATCATCAGGTTTTGCAAGCCTTTTATTTGATATCTGAGATATATGGACAAGTCCATCAACGCCGTCCTCAAGTTCTACGAATGCACCAAACGGAGCAATACGCAATACTTTTACGTTTACTATATCGTCTACTTTATACTTCTGAGTTACTTTATACCATGGACTGTCTTCAACTTTTCTATATCCCAAAGACACCTTTTTCTTGTCCTTGTTAAACTCATTAATAGTAACCTGAACCTTGTCTCCAACTTTGACAACTTCTGAAGGGTGCTTTACTCTTTTCCAAGACAACTCTGAAATGTGAATCAATCCATCAATTCCACCTATGTCAACAAATGCTCCGAAATCAGTAAGACTTTTTACAACCCCTTCATATGCCTTGCCTACTTCAATATTACTCCATGTGTCGCTTGCAAGATTAGCTTTCTCTTCTTCCAGTATAACTCTTTGAGAGCCTACAAGCTTTCTTTTCTTATCATTAAACTCAATAATTCTTATTGTAATAGTTTTTTTCATAAACTCGTGTAAATCTTTCACATATCTGTCACTAACCTGTGAAGCAGGGATAAAAACCTTCACACCCCTCACACTTGCTATTACTCCTCCGTTTACTACTTCTGTAACTATGGCTTGAAGCGCAGTCTTGTCCTCATATGCTTTAACTATATCATCCCAGGCTTTCAATGCATCAACCTGTTTCTTAGAGAGAGCAACGTTTCCTTCTCCGTCATTAACTTTTAAAACAAGCACTTCAATTTCTTCGCCGATTTTAAATTCCTTATCTATTTTGAAGTCGGGTTCATCTGTTAATTCTTCCATGGATATAATTCCATCGGCCTTATAACCCAGATCAACAAAAACCTCATTATTGTTAAAGCCTATTATTTTACCCTTTACAATGTCTCCCCCATGAATCTTAACGAAAGAACTCTCATAGGCATCGGCAAAATTTATTTCGTCTTCTTTCATTTCTTCCTTTTCTTTCAAATCGACCACTTCCTGATTGTTTAATTCACTCATCTTTTTAATAACCTCCTCAATTACCCAGTCCGGCGTTGAAGCTCCGGCAGAAATACCTATTTTTTTAATTTTTTTTATGTCTACCGGTGGCAAATCACCGGAAGTTTCAACCTTATAAGTCATAGCACAGTGTTTCATGCAAATATCGTAAAGCTTTTGGGTATTTGAACTATTTTTCCCCCCAATTATAACCATCATATCAACGTTTTTTGCTATTTCTTCGACTTCATTCTGTCTTTTGCTTGTAGCAGCACAAATGGTATCAAACTTTAAAACATTTTTAAACCTGCTTTTAATAACCTCATTGAGTTTATCCCACTTTTCCCTCGTAAGTGTAGTCTGTGCTACAACACATATCTTTTCATCACAGGACTCAATTTTCAATACGTCTTCCTCACTGCCAACCACATACGATTTATTGTTACACCAGCCGTTTATTCCTATAACTTCTGGATGTTCTTTGTCTCCGACAATGATTATTCTGTAACCTTCGTCACTTTTCTCCTTCACAAGAATGTGTATTTTTTTTACATAAGGGCAGGTTGCATCTTCCAATACCAACGCCTTATCATTTATCTTTTTATATATATCCGGTGTAACACCGTGAGCTCTTATTACAATATGACCTTTCGTTTTAATATCGTCCAAATTTTCTACTATTTTTACTCCATCGGACTCAAGACGCTTAACAACCTGATCATTATGAATTATCGGCCCAAATGTATATATATTTTCGTTATTATTATCTACAAGGCTTTGAACAAGTTTTATTGCATTATTCACTCCAAAACAAAACCCTGCTGACTTTGCAATAATAATTTCCAATTATTCCTCCTCCAAAAGAGAGTATATCTTTTTCATAACTTCTTCACTTGCAGAAACCAACTCACTATTAGTATATTTCTTATTTTTATCTAAATCAAGAGCAAAAGGTTTTCCAAATACAACTTTTATTTTACTCAAAGGTTTGCGACTGCCTGATATTGCAACTGGAATTATAGGTTTTCCAGATTTCTGAGCAAGTAATGCAACACCCGGTTTTGCTTTCCCTTTTTTCCCTGATTTATTCTTTGATCTTGTTCCTTCAGGAAATATACCCATTATATGTCCCTCTTCCAGAAGTTTTAATGCAGTTTTTATTGCATGCACATCTCCAGTTCCCCTTCTAATCGGAAAAGCCCCCAGCCTTTTTATAAAAGCTCCCAAAAGCGGCACCCTGAAAAGCTCTTCCTTTGACATATAGTGTATCATTCTTTTTAGCTTATATCCAAAAAAGAACATATCCAGTTGACCGATATGATTTGCACAAAGTATCGCGGCCCCTTCTTGAGGAACATTTTCAATTCCCTTTATCTCAACTCTATAAAACACAGCAAAAAAAGCTGCCGTTAAACCCTTCATAAATTGTTCAAACATCATTTTCAATATACTCCAGTATTTTTTGAACTACTTCCTCAATTGTCATAGCAGTTGTATCAATTTCTACAGCATCTTCTGCCTTCGCTAATGGTGCAAACTCTCTTGTACTGTCATTTTTATCTCTGTATACAATATCACTTTTAACATCATCTAATGTAATATCTGTTATACCCTTTGATTTCTGTTCAACATATCTTCTTTTTGCTCTTTCTTCAACAGAGGCTGTTAAAAAGAACTTATAATCTGCTTGTGGCAGAACATATGTACCAATATCTCTCCCATCCATTACTACACTGTTTGATTTTGCAATCTCTCTTTGAATTTCTACCATTTTTATTCTTACCTCGGGAACTACCGCCACATTTGAGGCACCAATCGATATTTGAGGCGTTCTGATAGAATCTGTTATGTCTTCGTCATCAAGCAAAATATGCTGTTCTGCTCCAGAATAAATAACTTTTATATCTATGTTTTCAACCAGCTTTGCCAGCCTTTCTCTTGACTGAGTTTCTATGTTTTCCCTCATAGCTTTTAATGCAACAGTTCTGTACATTGCACCGGTATCAAGATATAAAATCCTTAAACTGTCCGATAAAATCTTTGCTATTGTACTTTTTCCAGCACCTGCAGGTCCATCAATAGCTATTGCAATATTTTTGCCGTCTTTCATCATACGTCTCCTATATATGGTATTTGTTTACACATAATAAAATTAACTTTCACCTGTAATATCCTGCCTTAAGCTCTTTGAACCCTTTAAGTAAATGTGTTTTATTTGGTCGTTACTTTTTTCTGTATTTATATGCATCAGAATCCTTATACAATTTTTAAGGCTTCCAGGTACATCAATTTCCCTCATACACATAAGCGCTATTTTTGTCAAGCCTGCCTTTCTGGCAGCTTCAGCCGGAAAAGCCGCATTCAGGTCATTGGTTACGGTGAAAATAACACTTATTATATCATCCTCATTAATATTATTTGTTGTAATTATTTTTTCAAGGAGCACCGTTGTCTCTTTTATTATTTGTTCAGCAGTATTACTCTCAACTGTTGTAGCCCCCCTTACAGCTCTAACTATCAATTTTAAGTCCTCCATTCTACCTTTCTACCATTCTTTTATTATACTTTCAATTTGTAACGCCTGTCTATATATATCACTCATTAAATTAATTATTTATATTTTTAATATTATACAACTCTGTGACCTAAACCTATTGAAACCTCATTCAAGTGTAAAAGTCCAATACCAAAAAATATTGCAACACTGATATGGTTTTTATAGCGTGCTATGCCAATTTTACCGCCTACATTAAGACCCAGTGACTTTGGCATTATCTGGGTCAAGGCTTCTCTTGTCGCTCCTGCTACCGCACCTTCTTCAACATGGTTATCAAGTATCACACCTTCTCTTTTTGATGAAACTACTGCCCGTTCTACAATTTTCATAACTGAGGTTATGAATTCCCCACCATAATCAACAGCGGCCGTTTTTATTCCCATCTTGGAGTATTCAGACTGTTTGTTTTTCTCGTCCTGCCTGTCCGCAGTCAATGCAATCTTTATGGCGGCAGACGCTATTTCTTTGCTACCAAAATTTTTATATCCTTCAGGTTCCTTAGTCATAATTTCTCCATTCTATACTGAACGCGGTAAAGATTTTACATCGCAATTCATTTCTTGTAATATACACCTTTTACATATGCAAAATCTGGACATACACAATTTTTACTAAAGAGTTTGTTTATATTAATAAACCCTTTAGTAAAAATTGTTACCAAATATCACACACTATTATATTATATAGCATAAATAACGTCAAAACAATAAAAAATTATTCTATAATTATTGTCATCAATTTTTTCATTTCTGAATTTATCTGTATTCTTTTACCTACACCATCACCAGTAATATTATTGCTTGCAGAAATGACTTCAACTTCTGCATCTTCAACAACACTTCCATCTATCTCAATAACATCCATATTCTTTACTTTTAATTCTATAACATTGTTAATAAATGCGGCAACCTCAGTTCCATTTACCAAGACCTTCAAATTCTCATCAGGTTCTCCGCTGCATAGAGCAATTGATATTCTTCCTTCACTGTATAGATACTCTTCAATCTCTAGTGGCTTTCCTTCAAGAGCGTTGTCACGAACAATAAATGTCCTAAGTGACGGATTAAACATCGCTACCTGAACCATAAGCAATACAAAAAAAGCACATATAGATAAAAAAAACAGTAATCGCTCAAAACCGATACTTGAGCTCTTCCTGATACCCTTGTACTTGCGGTTGCCTTTTCCTATCCTGAAAACTAATACCTTCATTAATTATCGCTCCACATATTATTTTTGTAGAATCATTTTCGTGATCAATATAGCAAACTTATATATCGAAAGTCTTATAAAATAATATGCACAAATACTTGAAAAAATACTCTTTGTGATAAAAATATAACTTCTACTGCAATTTTCAATGTAGAATCATTTTCGTGATTAATATAAATCGTTTTGCGTCAACACCCTTAGCAGTTCATGCCTGCAAGATAACCTGTGGAAAAAGCTATAGTTAGATTAAATCCTCCTGTATAAGCATCGAGATCAATAACTTCTCCTGCAAAATACAGCCCTTTAACAATTTTAGATTCCATTGTGGAAGGATTGATTTCGTTTACTGTAACTCCTCCTGCTGTGACAATTGCTTCCTCTATAGGCCTTGAGCCGATTATTGTAAGGGTCAGATTTTTCATCAGCTTAACCAGCGTTCTTCTCTCTTCTTTTTTTATCTGGTTAACATATTTTTCAGGATGCACTCCGGAAAGTTTAATTATTACGGGTATCAGCTTTTGAGGAAGTAATTCATCAAGGGAGTTTTTAAACTGTTTTCTAGAATACTTTTCAAAATCCCTTTGTATCCTTTCATCAAGCTTTTCTTCTGTCAGAGCGGGCTTTAAGTCTATAACAAGTGAAACATCTTTATAATTATAATTGAGAATGTGCCTGCTAGAACTCAGTATTACAGGTCCCGAAACACCAAAATGAGTAAATAGCATTTCACCAAAATCAGTGTATATTTTTTGACCTTTATTGTTTATTAGAAATATTGAAACATTCTTAAGCGAAAGCCCCTGTAATTCCTTAACCCAGTCTTCCGATATTACTAACGGTATCAGTGAAGGTTTCAGGTCAACAATAGTATGACCCAACCTTTTCGCAACTTTGTACCCATCACCGGTTGAACCGGTACCAGGATAGGAAGCTCCTCCGGTTGCAAGCACAACTGAATCACATTGCATTTTGCTTCCGTTTTTAAGAATAACACCATTTACTCCTTCACTCCCAATTGATATTTCAGATACCGGGGATTTTAACCAAAGTTTCACACCCGTATTGCTTATAAATCGTTCTAAAGAATCAACAACATCCTTTGCCTTGTCCGAAACGGGAAAAACCCTTCCGCCCCTTTCCACCTTCGTCTTGAGTCCATACTTTTCAAAAAAGTCTATCAAATCGGTATTTGAAAAAGTATAGAATGCAGAGTACAGAAAGTTTCCGTTTCCGGGAGTATTATCTATAAGACCATCTATGTCGGTATTATTTGTAATGTTACACCTTCCCTTGCCCGATATAAGAAGTTTTTTGCCTATTCTATCATTCTTTTCAATCAAAATCACTTCATTACCAAGTTCCGAAGCCTTGCCAGCAGCCATAATTCCTGCGGCTCCCGCTCCTATTACAATAACTCTTTTTCTCATTATTACAACTCTCCGTTCAGCATCAGTAAAAACTAAAATCGTGATTATTATAAAAATCTTGACCTTATTTTTTGCATAAATTCATATTGCAATTCATAAAACTATTACACAACTCAACTTTCCCACAGTATTTATGGGTTCTTTGCCACTAACGTAGCATTGCTCACCGCGGTCAAAAAGCAAACTTTTTGACCTTAACTTGTGAGCAACCAGAGCCTCAAAATACTATAAGTGGGAAAGTTAAGTATATAACTTATATATCTTTTTTCTCTGCTACATTATCCACTATGTTTTCATGTTTTTCATAAACATTATACTCATCCCACATTTTCTCAAGCCTTTCAAACGTTTCAGAAACATGTTGCTTCCTTCTCATTGTAATGGCAACAATCAATGCATTTATCAAGCTTAGAGGCGCTACTAGTGAATCAACAAATGATGCCATATCGCTTCTTGCTATGACATAATAGTCCGAGTTTTCTGCCAAAGGAGATTCTATACTGTCTGTAATTGCTACTACAGTTGCACCCTGATCTTTTCCGAACTTCATAGCATTGATAGTTCTCTTTGAATACCTTGGAAAACTGATACCTATTATTACATCCCCCTCTGTTGCGTGGATTATCTGCTCAAACATCTCACTCACACTGCTAGTATGGACAAGTCTTATATTATCGAATATCAAATTGAAATAAAAACTCATGAAACTTGCAAGGGGAGCAGCACTTCTTACTCCGATTATATATATTTTTTTTGCATTCAAAATACTTTCTACTATATTGTTAAAGCTAGCCTGATCAACCTCTTCAAGAGTAATTTTTATCTTATCCATGTCAGACTGCAAGACACCCTTCAAAATATTATTTTCATTAATTCTGTTTGATGTAACTTCTATTCTCTGTACCGAAGTAAGTTTGCTCTTTATAAGTTCTCTCAATACTTTCTGGAGTTTTGGATAACCGTCATATCCTATTTCATTTGCAAACCTTACCACTGTTGATTCACTGACACCTACTTCCTCTCCAAGTTTTGCAGCAGTCATAAACGCAGCCTTGTCATAGTGGTTGACAATATAATTAGCTATAAGCTTTTGTCCTTTGCTAAATTTATCCATACTGAACTGTATTTTTTTTATTAAGTCAAAGTTTTTAATTTCCATATCAATTCCCCTTGTATTTTATAATGAAAATTGCTTCTTGGGTATTCTTAAGTTTCATAAACTGAAATCATCATTTTGTCACCTTTCTTGCTAAGTCCGAAAATCAATTTCTTGTCCTTTAAGTTTTATTGAGAAAATCAACGATTTTATAAAGCTCCAAATTATTTTCCAGCTCGATAGTAGCTTTTAATTCCAATTTGTCTTCTTGCACTATACGGTTCCTCCTGATACTATTCATTATACTAATATTACATTTTTGCAGGATAAAAATCAAGTTATTGCATTTTTGTTCTGTTTTATGAAATGGCCCTAATAAAAAAGGACCTGATATTTTAAAACAAATCAGATCCTTCATTCTATCTATTTTAAGCAAATTTAATCTTATACTGGGTGTACCCTGTTTTCATAGTCAACCATTTCAGGTTCAATTTTGTACTTTTGTGCCTTTCTGTACTGGAAGAACTTTTCTGCAACCTGAGGGAACAATGCATAGGATAATACATCCTCTTCCTGCTCAAGATATTCCTTCATATGCCCTCTTATACTTTTAAGTTCCGGTTTTATAAGATCTGCTGGTCTACATGTTATAGGTTTTTCATCCTTCAAAATCTTCTTTTGGATTTCCTTGTTAATAGGAGCAGGAGTTTTTCCATACTCGCCTTTCACAAGAGCCTTCGATTCCTTTGGAACCATCTTATATCTTTCACCTGTTACAACATTCAATACCGCCTGAGTACCTACTATCTGACTGGTAGGAGTAACCAATGGAGGAAAACCAAAATCCTCTCTTACTCTAGGCACTTCCTTCAAAACCTCTTCATATTTGTCAACAGCATTAGACTGCTTCAATTGTGAAACAAGATTTGAAAGCATTCCTCCAGGTACCTGATATATAAGTGTATTAACATCAACACCCATAACTTTTACATCCATAAGCCCGCTTTCAATATATTCTTCCTTTATAGGTCTGAAGTAGTCAGCTATTTCACTGAGCTTTGAAAGATTAAGTCCCGTATCGTAAGGTGTATCTTTTAGTGTTGCAACCATAGGCTCTGTAGGTGGCTGAGACGTTCCCATAGCCATTGGTGATATTGCACAGTCTATTATATCACAACCGGCTTCAATAGCCTTCAAATATGTCATTGATGCAACTCCACTAGTGTAATGAGTGTGAAGCTGAATGGGAACTTTTATACTTTCTTTAAGTGCTTTTACAAGCTCATAAGCTGCGTATGGAACCAAAAGTCCTGCCATATCTTTTACACATATTGAATTGGCACCCATTTCAACAAGTCGTTTTGCATCTTTAACAAACATATCAAGATTATGCACAGGGCTTATTGTATAACACACTGTAGCCTGAGCATGACCACCTTCTTTGTTACATGCCTTAATTGCCGTTTGAATATTTCTAGGGTCATTCAAAGCATCAAATATTCTCACTATGTCCATACCGTTTGCAACTGCCTTCTGGACAAAGTATTCTACAACATCATCAGCATAATGCTTATAGCCCAAAAGATTCTGACCTCTTAAAAGCATTTGAAGCTTTGTCTTCTTGACATGTTTTTTTATAGTTCTTAATCTTTCCCAAGGATCTTCATTAAGAAATCTCAAGCATGAATCAAATGTTGCTCCTCCCCATGCTTCTAAGGAGTTATAACCTATATCATCTAATTTTTCCAATATAGGGATCATTTCATCAATTCTCATTCGTGTAGCAATAAGAGATTGATGGGCGTCCCTTAATATGGTCTCTGTAATTTTAACCTTAGCCACTTATTGTAACCTCCTTTGATACTATATCTTTTGCAATTTAATTATTGCACCGCATTTTTATTTGATCTCAAGCTTTTATTTCATTGAAATAAGTAGATCTCCTGCATTTACGGATGCGCCTTTTGAAGTGTTAACTGTAGTAATTGTTCCGTCATGAGGTGCCATTATTTCGTTTTCCATCTTCATTGCCTCAAGTATTAAAAGTATCTGACCTTTTTTAACAGTATCGCCAGAATTTACTCTTACATCAAGAATTGTTCCAGGCATAGGAGCTGTAATAGTCTCAGCCCCGGCAGGCACAGCCGTATCCTGCTTTTTCGCTTCAACCTTAGGTGCTGATGGTGCAGCAGGAGCAGGTGCAACAGTCGGTGCAGGAGCAGGTGCAGTAAAGGAAACCTGCGGCTCGTATGTCGAACCATCCCTTACTTCTTCAACTTCAACTTCATACTGACTTCCGTTTACTTTTATAAAAAACTTTTTCATGTTTAAACCTCCTATAATTAACAATTTTATAAACTCTTTCTTATCCTTTCAATTCTGCCGATTGATGACCATACCGGGGAAATTCGCGGTATTCTTTTAAATGATTTTACAACCAGCTTGTATCCTGATCTTTCTTCCATTGAGGTTATAGCTGCAGATATTGCTACAATTATATTATTATCAATATTTTGTTTCATATATTAATAACCTCCTTTTATTTATATCGCTTTAAGACTTTTTCGTAATTCAGATTAACAACTTTTATTTTATAATGGTATATTACCATGTTTTTTAGCCGGTCTGTTTTCTCTCTTACTCGAAAGCATCTCTAATGCACTTATAAGCCTTATCCTTGTTGTTGAAGGTTCAATAACATCATCGACATAGCCTCTTGATGCAGCAACATATGGGTTGGAAAACTTTTCACGGTACTCCTCTATTAGTTTGCTTCTAGCTTCCACCGGTTCATCTGCTGCAGCTATTTCTTTTCTGAAAATTATATTGGCAGCTCCATCAGGACCCATAACTGCAATTTCTGCCGAAGGCCATGCGAATACCATATCAGCTCCTAAGTGTTTACTGTTCATAGCTATATAAGCACCGCCATATGCCTTTCTTACGATAACATTTATTTTGGGAACAGTAGCCTCGGAAAACGCATACAGAAGTTTTGCGCCATGTCTTATAACACCACTGTGTTCCTGCCCTACACCCGGTAAATATCCAGGTACATCAGTGAATGTAATTATTGGTATATTGAACGAATCACAGAAACGAACAAATCTTGCAGCTTTATCCGATGAATTAACATCAAGAACTCCAGCTGAAAACTTTGGCTGGTTTGCAATTATTCCTACAGTTCCCCCGTTCATTCTGCCAAACCCAACGATGATATTCTGTGCAAAGTGTTTTTGAACTTCTAAAAAGTCTCCATTGTCAACTACAGAAGAAATCACTTCAAGCATGTCGTATGGTTTGTTTGAATCCACAGGTATAATATCGTTCAAGTTCTCATTTATTCTGTTAAGATCATCATTAGTTGTGAAATACGGAACATCCGAAAGATTGTTTTCAGGCAAAAAGCTTATAAGCTTTTTAATCTGTTCTATACATTCCTGCTCGTTTGCACTTTTAAAGTGAGCTACACCGCTCACGGAATTGTGTGTATCAGCCCCTCCGAGCTTTTCAAATGTAACATCTTCACCTGTTACTGCTTTTATAACTTGCGGTCCTGTTATAAACATCTGACTTGTTTTTTCAACCATGAATACAAAGTCGGTTATTGCAGGAGAATAAACAGCTCCCCCAGCACATGGTCCCATGATTATTGAAATCTGGGGTATAACACCGGAAGCCAGAGTGTTTCTGAAGAAAATATCTCCAAAACCTTTTAAGGCATCAATACCTTCTTCAATTCTTGCTCCGCCTGAATCATTAATACTGATAAACGGAACTCCCATTTTCACAGCCATATCCATAACTTTTGTAATCTTGTTTGCATGCATTTCACCCAATGAACCACCTATCACGGTAAAGTCCTGTGAAGCAATATAAACGGGTCGACCGTTTATTGAGCCGTATCCTGTTATAACACCGTCTCCCGGCACTTTTTTCTTCTGCATGTCAAAGTCAATACTTCTTGATTCAACAAAGGCATCAATTTCAACGAAGCTGTTTTCATCAAACAAACTGTTGATTCTTTCCCTTGCTGTCATTTTCCCTGAACTATGCTGTTTTGCGATTTTGTCTTCTCCTCCACCTTGTTCTATCTGAGCTTTCTTTGAGTGGAGCAAACTTATTTTGTCAATCTTATCCATTAAAACTCCCACCTCTTGTCCTTAATGTATTATTAATAATCTGATATACTCCAAAAATAATTATCACAAGTGCTTTTTCTCATTATTCCCAGTAGTTAATCTTTTGCTGTTAAAGTTTATTTTTATTATTAAATACTAATACCAGATGCTAATCAAAGTAAATTATATCTTACTTTTTGTTTCATTTCAATAACTTCCTATCAATAACTTCCTAAAAAGTTTGTTATAAAAATGACAAGCTTTTAAAGAGATTATACTATGTATTTAGTTCTATATGCAACATACTTTTAGGGATTCTTTTAAAACAAACAAAAGTTCCCCTCTAGTCTTTGTTTATTATAGCCGATGTTTATTATGAATATATATTTTTATTGAAGGCCAGGTGATTTAAGTTGACAAAAAACATGCCGGAACAGAATGCTTCAGTTACCTTCTGCAAGGTTTCAATAAACGATGACGAAAAATGGGTTCATGGAATTATCACTTACATCAACCTGGAAAAGAGTATTGCCGAGATATTTTTATCAGCTAAATATTTTAAAAATTACCTGAAAGAAGGAAGCAAAATCCTGATAAAGTCAATGGGTGATGATAATGAGACTTTGTTTTCAGGAAGCATAACAAGAAAAGTAATTTCAATACGTAAGCAAGCTATAGCTGTACAAATAGACAAAGTGATGAACTACAACAACAAGAGATATCACGAACGCTTTCAAGTCAGTTATTCATGTTTGATAAAGACCAAAAACGACGAGGAGTTTTCTGCAACCCTGTTCGACTTAAGCATAGGGGGCGGAATGATTTATTCAAGCTCTGATATCAAGATAAATTCTGCCATTGATGTTACTGTTTATATCTCTCCAATAATTATGCTGAATTTCAAAGGTGTTGTTGTACGAAAACAAAAGGATAGGACTCGGGGCTTCAGCTATGGAATTCAACTTAGTGAGATTGATGATGATAATGAAGCTCTTCTTTCTGAATTGATAGAATATCTTGTTATACAGAAGAACCATATTGCCCATGAATGGAAAATATTTAACAGACTGAAATATACATTGTATACAATTTCTCTACTTTTTATATTTATTATTGTGTTCTTTGTCTTTGCCGCTGAGGCACTGTAGATAATCATATACCCACCAGATAACAACTTGCATTCTCATTGGTGGTATTACAGGCAAATTCAAACTCTTCATTCGCATTGACCTTAGACACAAACTTTACTAAACTTAGACAGTCTGCAGTCCCCGTGTCTCTGACTAACCTCAGACAACAGATCCGTCAGACTGTCTTATCTTCTCTATACAAACCAAAACAGGCGGACAATTCAACTGGTTAATAAAATCCGTTCTCATAACAATAAAGTTTTTTTGCTCAATCGTTTTCAAAAACTCCAGGACTTTCTCCTTCTCATCAAAACCGCTATCCCCTCCATAATAAATAACAAGAGTTATGATGCCTCCAACGTTTAATAGTTCCATAGCCTTCTTAACAGCAATTATGGTCGTATCATGTCTTGTTCCTAAGCTGTGGTCTCCTTTGGGTAAATACCCCAGGTTAAACATAACTGCCTTAACCCTATCTTTTATATGTATATCCATGTTTTGATGACCGTCTTTTATTACCGTTACGCGTTCTGCAAGATGCAACTCCATAAGTTTTCTTTCTGTGTTTTGTATTGCCATATCCTGTATATCAAAGGAATATACATTTCCTTCTTCTCCAACCAACCCTGCCAGAAAAACAGTATCATTGCCATTTCCGCAGGTTGCATCAACCACTGTATCACCTTTTTTGACAAAACGCTTAATATAATCATGGGACTGTCCCAAAGAATTTTTAATACTCTGCATCCTGGCATAATTAACCTTTCATCAGTATTATATCCCTTATAACCTTGGCGGCTAACAGAGCTGTTCTGTCTGATGGGTCATAATGAGGGGATACTTCCACAATGTCAAACCCTACAATGTTTAAATCCTTCAAAAGGTTTACCGACTCAATAAGTTCCTTCGAACTGATTCCTCCAGGTTCCGGTGTACCAGTTCCGTTTGCATATGCAGGGTCAACCACGTCTATATCAAGAGTGATGTAAACGGGTTTTGACGAGACATCCTTCAAAACACGTTTTAATGGCTCTATAACCTCCAAAGTGTACATATTGGTGTTATTGCGTGCAAATTCAAACTCTTCCTTGGTACCTGACCTTATACCGAACTGGTAAATGTTTTTGCCCGGCATGAAATCAACAAGCCTTCTTACTGCTGATGCATGAGAGTTCATGCATCCCAAATACCCCTCCCTTAAGTCGGCATGGGCATCAAAATGGAGTATTGTAAGATCATCACCATACTTTTCATGAACAGCTTTTATCACAGGTACACTGATAAGGTGCTCTCCTCCTACAAAAAGAGGAAATTTACCGTCATTTATTACCTCCTGCGTTGCATTTCCTATTATTTCAAGGCTCTTTTCCACATTACCAAAAGGAAGATCAAGATCTCCTGCGTCATAAAAATCTGAATCCGTAAGAGTCTTGTCCATATAAATGCTGTATTCCTCTATACCTGTTGACACTTCTCTTATCTTGCGCGGACCAAACCTTGTTCCCGGTCTGTAACTGCATGTAAAATCCATAGGCACACCGACAAGCACAATTGATGCATCATTGTAATCATCTCTGCTTGCCATGAATTTTTCAGGCAATGTTATACTTTTATCCCTCAAGCCCATATTCACACCTCATTATTTCACAAGATCCGCTGCAAACTTCGGAAGTGCGAAAACAGCTTTATGGATCTGCGGACAATAATACTTTGTATCTAATGAAGGTATTTTATCAACATCAGTCTCTAAAGGATCATATTGCTTTGAACCTATCGTAAAGCTCCAGTATCCGCTCGGATATGTAGGTATGGCACATGTATACAGCCTTGTTATGGGGAACAGCGACTTTACGTCCTTAAACACATTTCGGATAAGGTCTTTATGAAAAAACGGCGATTCAGTTTGTGCTACAAATATACCGTCTTCTTTCAATGATTCATGTATTGCCTTGTAAAAGTCGACTGCAAAAAGCCCTACAGCCGGACCAACCGGATCAGTTGAATCCACTATTATTATATCAAATTCATTTTTATGCTCATTAACATATTTAATACCATCCGCTATTCTAACTTCAACTCTCTTGTCATCAAGAGCACAGCTTATCTCTGGCAGGTACTTCTTTGATATCTCAACAACCCTGCCATCTATTTCACACAGTACAGCTTTTTCAATAGTAGGGTGCTTTATGATTTCCCTTATTGTACCACCGTCTCCTCCGCCTATTACCAACGCTTTTTTGGGGTTTTTATGTGTAGATAAAGGCACATGCGTTATCATTTCATGATAAACAAACTCATCTTCAATAGTTGTTTGAACTGTTCCGTCAAGAACCAGCATTCTTCCAAACTGCTCAGTTTCAATCAGAGCCATTTCCTGATACTCTGTTTTCTCAGTATGATATGTTTTTGTAGTCTTGCATGTTATTCCAACACCAGGTGTTTGATACTCAGTATACCATAGTTCCATTTTTCTCTCTCCTGTTCTTTTAGCATAATACTATTTTATATTTTACTATAATATATTTTATATGTGATTTTTTCCTGCAATCATTATTTTAAATTGGAAACACACTTTTGTCAAAACAAAATTAACAATTCACAAAATAAGACTTTTACTCAGACACAACGTCTTATTTTGTGAAAACTACAAGTCTCATAAACAAAAGAAGCAATAGAACGTCAATAAAAAGCTTTAGGACATCGAGTCCCAAAGCTTTTTGCCGGATTTCCATTTAGGAAATGGCCCTAAAAAGTTGCCGCCCAGCTTATATAGGCGATGTGGCAACTTTTAGCGAAAGTTGTATTTTTATAATTCCCAACTCAACTTTCCCACAGTATTTATGGGTTCTTTGCCACTAACGTAGCATTGCTCACCGCGGTCAAAAAGTAAACTTTTTGACCTTAACTTGTGAGCAACCAGAGCCTCAAAATACTATAAGTAGGAAAGTTAAGTTCCTAATTTTACGTCTTAATTTGTTTGCACAGGAAAAACAGTAATTGTGCCAAGTAAATATCTCTTAAGTATGGCATAGTCTGTAGAGTCAAAATTACCGTCTCCGTTTAAGTCGCATACTTCTACAGGTATATTGCTTATGGTTCCGAGAAGGCATCTTTTCATGGTAGAATAATCTGTTGAATTTACCATCCCATCTCCATTCAAATCCCCATAAATAATATTGGAAGTTGGTGTGGGTGTGGGGGCACTGCCCAAATCAGCAACAAAAGTGGTTGTACTCTGTGCTGGAAGTGTGGCTGTAAAAGAATCACTTGTTACATTAATAGGAGTTCCGGCTGATAAGTTGCTACTAGCTGTAGTTACCCACGAGGATACTTTTGATGGTTTTTCATTCTGTATACTAAATTTAAGTGTTACAGCAGAATTGCTTTTGTTGATTGCAACAACAGTAGCTTTGTTATCGCCTTTATAGGCAGATACGTATACATTTGTGGCCGGGCTCTTTGTAGCATCAACTCTTACATAACCGGGACGAACGTATTTCGAAAAATGCGCCATCATGGCACCACGTTTACTTATAGTACCATCATCCTTCATAGGACCGTAATATCTGCGAATGTACCACCATACATAGGCCTGAAAGTCAGCTTCTACCATGGAATTGTGCATATGAATTGCTGTTTCCAATGCCTCAGGCCACGTATCAGCCTGACTGCTGCTATTAGGATAATACACTTCTGTCATCCACAAATCTTTCCCGGCACCCTTTTGTTTGAAAAGGGGATATTTGAATTCACTAAGTTGTGTACCATAGAGGTGAACACCAAGGATATCCATATTGGCAAGAGCCTTTGGATCGTTTAAAATAGGATCTGACATATTCTTCCGATACTGAAAAGACTCCGGTGCCATTACTCTGCAATTAATGTCTCCGGCATTATTTTTCATGAAGTTAAGCATTTCCTGCGGAGTCCACCATGTCCACTGATCTGCATAATCAGGTTCATTTTGCACAGACATGGCATACAGTTCTACACCGTTTTCCTTCATATATGAAATGAAATCGTTAAGATGCTGCACATATGCTGCATACTTTTCGGGCTTTAAATGCCTTTGTCCATTAACGTTATGAACCATGTCAGCGGGAGGGTCCCATGGCGAAGCAAATACTATTGCTCCGTGTTCAATCGCACTTTTTGCAGTCGGCACTTCTAATGGCCATTTACTTTTATCAGGGTCTACATGGACTCTTAATATAGAAAAGCCTAACTGATTTTCTCCATTACCAAAAGCTGTTTTTCTTTGAGCTTCTGTCAAATCATCAATCCAAACCGGATGATTAATTCCTCCAAAACCGCGGATCACTTGCTTTTCTGCTGACAAGTTCACGGTTACATCACTTGCCGCTGAAACTTCATAAGGTGCATTTGTTGCAAACATCATTGTAATGAATATTAACCCTGCGGCCAATATACTAATTAAATTTTTTAACCTCTTAAACATAATTTCCCTCCATTATATGTAATATTTAATAAAACACTATCAAAAATTGCTTTCTTCTCTTAACGTAAATATAATTCGTGGATATATTCATTTTATGCCGTATTTTAAAATATAGAGTTAATACGGATATTGGGCTCAAACGTTGGTTTTGCTAAATTAACGTTGATTTTCATATTGAAGCACGATGTAAAATCTTTATCACACTTTTTTCAGAGAATTCAGCTCATTAGATGTAAGCTTTCTCCACTCGCCTTCAGACAAATTCCCCAAGTGGATGTTGCCTATAGATACCCTTTTGAGTGTTATTACAGGATGTCCAATTTTTTCACACATTTTTCTTACCTGTCTGTTTTTGCCTTCGTGAATTGTAATTTCTACATAAGATGTATTGCCGTCTGATTCGAGAACCTTTATCTTTGCAGGTGAAGTTATGTAATCCTCGATTTCAAGACCTTTTTCAAATTTTTTAATCTCTTCTTTTAAAACAATGCCTTTAATCCTTGCCCTGTAAACTTTCGCTGTTTCATGCCGGGGGTGCGTAAGCCTGTATGTGAAATCGCCATCGTTAGTCAGAATTAAAAGTCCTGATGTATCATAATCCAGTCTCCCTACAGGAAAAATCCTCTCATTTATACCATTAACAAGATCAAGAACAGTTGCCCTTCCAAATTGGTCTTTAACTGTTGTTACGCATCCAGCAGGTTTGTTCAGCATTATGTAAATTTTGTTTTTTTCAGTCTTTACCAATTTATTATCAACTTCAACAATATCCGATTTTCCTACCTTTTGTCCCATTTCAGTTACTGTATCACCGTTCACCCTAACTCTGCCGCTCTTTATGAGCTCTTCTGCTTTCCTTCTTGAAGCAATTCCACAATCGGCAAGATATTTTTGAAGCCTGACTTGTTCCATATTTTATACATCAACCTTTAATAATAATAGACTCTCACATCTTATTTTACCATATAAATATAAAACATCAAATATAAAACTAACGAAAAATCTCTATACTAAGCTTAGTCCAATCTGATTTTGCATTTATCATCCATTCAATATCAGTAGAATAGTAGTATATCCTCTTTTCAAGTATTCCATGACATTTTTCTATAGTTTTTAACTTGCTAGCACAAAACAAAATAAGCATTAAGCGAAATTGTAGCGGAAGTTATATTTCATCTTTCCTAAGAGGATCGAAGTTTTTTTATTTGTAATGATTTTATCTTAAATCTAGTGTAGAATAATATATAAATATTCAGACAATATGCCATACACACATGTATATGTATATGTATATGTATATGTATATGTATATGTATATGTATATGTATATGTATA
>CAYPCH010000002.1:79701-85623 GCA_964409165.1 uncultured Oscillospiraceae bacterium
TGTGTATGAAAAAGATGACGCAGTAATTAATTACTAACAGATATAAAAAATAGACACTCAAGTATTTTAAGTACTTCTATGTACTAAGTACTTTTGTATGGGTATAGGGGGTATAACTATGGCAATAACTTTTGATCTCAAAGCTCTATTAGAGATAGTATTTAAGGTAACCAAAAAAAATTCAAAAATTTTAGCTCATCAATATTTATTAAAAGATGTATCAATTATATCAAAGTGGAGAAATAATGTAGTTCAGCCTGGAGATTATGATATCAGCAAAATTGTGGACTTTGTTGATAACCAGTCCACTTCCTCGCAGAAACTGATTATAAGAAGTAATATTGAAGAACTGCTGAAAAAATCTCTTGTAAAAGACAGCTTAAAAGATATTGTTCTGAGCACAAAAGATTTCAATAAATTTTTGAAAGAAGTATTAATTATTTCAGTTTCAGGGCATGATCAGAATAGTGATATTTATTGCAGTAATAAAGTCTCAAATTCATTGAACACAATAAATATTGGAAGTAAGATTGCTGAAGATAGTGTTAACAGCTATACAGCTAAGATAGAACTTGATTTAATGCTGCCTGAAGGAAGTGTATTGAACCTTAATAATATACAGGAAAATACTGATATAGAATTCACAGGCAGATTAAATTTAAGCCCTACGAAAAAATTATTGAAAGTAGCAACTCTTCATAAGCGTAAGGCTATTATGGGAGGGCTGTTTATCATTTTTATTATTACTTCTGCTACTTTTATTTTTACTACAGGCAATTCAAATGCAAATTCAACATTCCCAAAGGCAGAAAACAATAATACTTATTCTACAGCTTTTATTCCGGAACAAAATATCTTAACTGAGGCAGATGAACCTGCGCCTTCTTCCCCATCCCCTACACCTCAGACGGTTATTATACCGACATGTTCACCTGAACCTGAGGAACCGGAAAATAAGGCTGCTTCGACTGGAAATACCGAAGAACACAGGACTGGAAATGTAGAAGATCAAAAAAAAGAAAAAGCAGTCGATACAACTATAATAAATAATAGTTTTAGCAACCTCAATTTTAATATTTCAGGGGAAAATCAAACTATAATTGTTGGTGAAAATAATATAGTTTCCTGTGAGTCCGAATAATTGTCTTAAAAATACAATGTAAGCTATATTATTCACGAAAATAATTCTAATATAGGTGATGTAAATGAATAAAAATTTGATTAATATACTTGTGTTTGTAATCCTCTTTGTGTTCTTTTTGCCTGCTACTGGCACAATGTCGTTTGCCGAAGACACAAGAATAACTGTAAATAGCCTCAATATAAGCAATGCCAGGCCTGAAACCATAAATGGAGTTGTATATATTCCATTAAGAAGTTTTTTTGAGGCTTTAGAATGGAGGGTTGAATGGGAACCCATCTCAAAGGAGGTCATATGTACCCAAAAAAATGAAGAACTGCGATTTAAAACAGAACGCAATGGAATTGAAATAAATAGAATCGCAAAACTTATGGACGCTCCTTTAATAAATATAAATAATAGGAGCTATCTGCCTCAGAAATTTGTAACAAAGCAGTTTGGAATAAAAGTCCGATGGAATAAAAAGGACAATATAATTATTACATCGGATAATGATACATCCAGTGTTACCGTTAACGGCGGCAACAACATTGTTATAGTTGGAGACTGCATGATTATAAATATATTTGAGCCCTGTAGTATAAACACCCTCAATGACATGGTAAGCTATTCGGACAGGCTTCTATCCTCAAACGCCCGGGAAGCACTGAACATTTATAAAGAAATTCTTGAAAATATCTCAGCGGAAGAGGCGCCGGATATATTTGCCCATGTAATGAATAATTCTGCCAATGCATACAGTAAACTTGCAGAATACGGCAATACAAAAGATAATATTACAAATGCAATCGAGTGCTACAGTCAAGCTATGCCGTTTTACAAGGATAATAATGATGTGCTTAATTACAGTATATTGTTAAATAATCTTGGTAGCGCTTACAGGGTTTTAGCTGATATTACAGGAGAAAATACATTTCTTGAAAAGGCCGTTGATAATTACATTGAAGCTTCAGATTTTTACATACAGCCTAAATATCCTTTGGATTATTCTCTTGTACAATATAATCTGGCCAAGGTCTATTCCGATTTAGGGCAAAAAGACTTGTCCATTGAGTGTTGTCTGAATTCAAAGGTCGGATTGGAAAAAACTCTATCTCAATTTTCTCTTGAACAGAATCCGTCTTTTTATGCAATGCTACAGTACAACCTAGGTGATATTGAATTTATGATGGAGACATTAGATCATGAGAAAAGAAAAGACACAGAATCATTACTACGCTTTAAAGAAGCACAAAAAGTGTGGACAGCTGAAAGCTATCCCTTTAATTATGCCAAGGTCAATCAGCAATTTGGATATTCATATACTAAACTATATGAACACTCTGGGGATATTGATTATTTATATAAAGCAAAACAAGTATTTGAGGAGGCTTTGGAATTTTACACAATAGAACGGTATCCTTTCAAATACGGTGTAATAAATCTGGAATTAGGAAATGTTTATACGCTCCTGTCACAATTGTCCGATAAAGACATGTTCCTTTCCGAAGCTACATTGTCATTTGAAAACAGCCTGAAGGTTTTCAATTCCGAAGACTATCCAAAGTACTTGAGTCAAACAGCTTCTCAAATTGATAAACTAAAATAATATAAAAAAGGAAGATAATATTTATGATGAAGGAAATTAAAAAAATTGCATTATTAATGGTTGGTATATTTGTGTTGAGTTCCCTTATAAATGTCACAAGGATTGCTGCACAATCGGTAGAGTATAAAGTTAATATCAATGAACAAGCAGTACAGTTTACGATGGCACCTATTATGGAAGACGAAAACTTGCTGCTTCCAATAAGAGAGCTTTTTGAAATCTTTGGTTATCAGGTTATATGGGATGAAATAGATAAAACTGCACACTGTACGAAAGACAGCAGTAAAGTTACTGTTAAGCTCAACAGTAAAATTGTAAAAATAAATGATGAAGAAGTAATTCTTCCGGTTCAAACTACAATAAAAGACGGCAGAATATACGCACCCTATGAATTAATCCAGCAAGGGTTGGATGTGAAGATATCTCTTGCAGAAAAAGAACAAACAGTATTGATTTCTACAAAAAGCAATTCAACTGTTAACATATCAGGGAATGATAATTTCCTTGTTGTAGGAATGAGCAACATTATAAATATCAGCCGAAAATATACTGACGAAAAATCCGCGAAAGAAATTGATAAGGCAGATACTTTACTTAACAGCAGAAATTACCTGGGAGCTATAAGAGCTTATGAAATAATTCTGAAAAATATATCAAGTGAGAATAATCCTGAAGAATACATACATACTATGGCTAATATGGGAACTGCTTATGTAGATTTATCGTGCCTCATTAATAAAGAAGAAAATTTGACTAAAGCAATTTCTGTATTTGAAGAAATACTTCAAAAGATTGAGACTGAAAAGTATTCTGCATATCTTGCTGATATATATAAGAACCTGGGAAATGCTTATGCAAATCATGGGAGTATAAGGGACTTGGAAAAAAACATGTCTAAAGCATTATCGACTTTGGATCAAGCTTTGGACATGTACACTAAGAATAACAATAGCTATGGTTATGCAAATACCCACATTCTTAAGGCATTCTCCCATTATATATTGGCTCATTCCAAAGATACTCCTGAAAACCTGAAAGAGGCTTTAAAATCCTGTGAAGAAGCTTTAAATTTATTAAGCGGTGAGGAAAATCCAAAAGAATATGCAGATGCAAAAGAAGTCCAAGCACTAGTTTATATGCGAATTTTCAGCAGTTCAAACAACATTACTGATCTGGAGTTGTCTCTTAAAGCTCTTAATGACGCATTGGTATTTATTTCATCGGAAGAAGACCCTGTTAAATATGTGCGTATTCAATGCTATTTAGGGCATGTATACGAATACTATATGACTATGAAGCCTTCGACAGAGGTTTCAAAATTATGCATTGGTGCTTTTGAAGAAGCTCTTAAGTTTTGCAGTATTGATACAACTCCATCAAACTATGCATATGTACATAATCAATTGGCTGTAGTTTATATACAGTTGTCCAGCATTTTAGCCCCGGTTGAAAATATTGAAAAAGCTATCTACTCACTGGGTGAAGCATCAAAAGTATATACAATTGAACAATACCCACTGTATTATGCAAGTGTTCAATCATATCTGGGGTCTTCATACAGCAAACTTGCAAATTCAAAAGGTGAAAATGAATACAATACAAAAGCAGTTGAAGCATTTCAAAACGCTCTAAGGATTTATACTAAAGAGAGATACCCTGATCATTACGCAAAGACAAATATAGAACTTGGAAAAACATATAGAGATATCAATACCTCTATAAATATTGTTGAGAATAATGAAAAGGCTGTTAAATGCTTTGATGAGTCCTTAAAAATATATACAATGGAAAATGATCCGATTTACTATGCATATGCTAGAACCCATATTGCTTCATCATACACAAAACTAGCAGAACAAAAGGTTTCACCAAAAGAAAATGTAAACAACGCAATTGAATCATGCAGTGAAGCATTAAAGGTATTTACTTTCAAGGATTACCCATATTATTATGCACTTAACCAGACCAGTATTGGAAGTGCCTACTCTGTTTTAGCTGATATTGAAGATAGAAAAGAAAACGTATTAAAAAGTATTGCTGCGTATAAAGAAGCTTTGAAGTATTATAGTTTAGATACAGCAATTGAGTCGTATGCTTCTGTTCAGAAAAGGCTTGGAAATTCCTATCTTGTGCTGTCTGAAATATATTATGATGATGAAAGCACAAAACTTTCATCTGCCTGTTTTGATGAGGCATTGAAGTTTTATACACAAAAGGATTATCCTGAAGTTTATAATGAAATAATAGAAAAAAAGAAGTTGGCAGGACAATAACCTTTGGCGATGTTCATTATGTAATATTTGTGGATATTCAATTTGAATTTATATTTTGTACATAAAGTTCATATTAATCTCGCATAAAATGCCTCTGAATTTATGCGAGATTAATATTTGGATAATAAAGTTAACAGAGTAAAAATATGATTTGTAGCTATTGACAATTTATAATATAATATAAGAGCAATCCTTTTAAGGAAGATTTTGTAAGTCTGATAAAAATATTTGGCTTACTGTGTTTGGAGGAAGATTATGAGTATACAGAAAAAACGTTTATTTATTCCGATTTTTATAGCCGTTTTGGTGGTCTCAAATGTATTAACCCTTTATGTGAGTAACAAAATTCATAATGAAAAAATGTCGCAGGTAACAAGTAGCTTATCACAAGCAAATGAACAATTGCAAATATACAGAGCAAAAACAGATGAAATGTCTAATGTAATTGAAGAAAATAATTCTGTTAACAACCAGATAGAAAAGTACATAGATTTGCTGAACAAAGACGAGTACAAGCAAGATAACAGAAGTTACTATATAAAAGATGATGAAATTTATGCAATGAACGCTGCCGACGGTTCTTACGTTGTTTATGGAGAGCCATCCTCAATTTATAAAGACTATAGTGAACTTGTAGACAAGTTTATTAAGCTGTATGATAACACAAAAGCAAAGATAACGGATAAAGACCTTGAAGATGCTGGTTTCAATGCTAATCATATTAATACATATGGTTTTGCACCATTCCTTTCTAAAAGAAGTGAAGCAGAAGTTTTGTGTACGGAATATAAATTGCGAAGATTGAAATTTGCGCTCGCTATTGAAAAATACAAAAACAATTTAATAACAGAGGAAGATTTACAAAAGAATAGGAGTGAGGAGAATGAAAAAAACTGTAATTATTACACTTATAATTTTTG
>CAYPCH010000003.1:0-8590 GCA_964409165.1 uncultured Oscillospiraceae bacterium
CAACTTTCCCACAGTATTTATGGGCTCTTTGCCACTAACGTAGCATTGCTCACCTCGGTCAAAAAGTAAACTTTTTGACCGAGGTGAGCAACCAGAGCCTCAAAATACTATAAGTGGGAAAGTTGGGTATATAAGCAGTGTGCATTAATTTGAAAAGAGGTTGGGAAAATGATAGATAAGGAAAGAGTAAAGGCTGCAGTCAGAGAGATTCTTTTCGCTATTGGGGAAGACCCCGATCGTGAAGGGTTGCTAGAAACCCCTGACAGGGTGGCTCGTATGTATGAAGAAATATTTGCAGGACTCCATGAAGACCCTTATAAAATAGTGAAGGTGTTTCAGGAGGAAAGTCATGAGGAAATGGTTCTTGTTAAGGATATACCATTGTATTCGGTTTGTGAACATCACCTGCTTCCCTTTGTAGGGGTAGCTCATGTAGTGTATATACCCAAAAAAGGGAAAATCATGGGGCTTAGCAAGCTTGCAAGAATTGTAGATCTTATTGCCAAGAAGCCCCAGCTCCAGGAGAGGCTATCAAGTCAAGTGGCGGATGTGATAATGAATTCGGTTAGTCCTTTAGGGGTGGCTGTTGTGGTAGAAGCAGAACACCTTTGCATGACAATGAGAGGTGTAAAAAAGCCCGGCTCGAAGACTATAACATCAGCGTTGAGGGGTATTATAAAGACAGATGCCCGTACAAGATCGGAGGTTATGTCACTTATAAACAGCAAATAAAAAAATACAAAGGACGAAACAAATAGGACTGTAAGCTCAACGACAAGTCAAAAATATAATTGCGACAAACTTGTAATTATAATAAATGATTTCGGCTCTGATAGGCAGGGTGTAAAAGAAATGATGGAAATGGAGAGACATCTTGCTTTTGCAGTACTGCCTATTTAAAGACATTTTTAAAATCATTTATAGAATGCAGAAAATTTAAGTTATTCAGTAATTTATGAAGGATATTTTTGATTTTTGTCGAAATTATAATAAATGCACGTTATTTATACAATGTTATAGAAAGTGTATTTCTCTTAAGTGTGACATTTCATTTTTTGCGTATCTGTAACCACATACTAATTCTATTGATTTTCAATTTAAAGATTAGGCAGAAATATAAGCATATATAGTGAAATTATTTATTTGCGAACATGATTCTATCGTGAAAGGCGGAGAGGAAAATCAGCCGTTCAAGTATGAATTTATCATTAAAATCGTATAGGAACATAATTGTATTGTTTGCACTAGCAGGTCTGAGCCTTGTTGCAAGGATTTACAACATGCCTTTTTCCTATGGTATAAGCTTTACCTTTGGCAACCTGTTTATTTATATTATTTTAAGATACTATGGTGTAAAGGTTGCAGTCATAACAGCACTCGTTGCAAATGTGACTGAATTGTGTTTTTTCAACAGCAATATTTATACAATTATTTTTACAGCTGAGGTTTTGGTTGTAGGTTTACTTTGGAAAGATAAGAAAACGAATTTGTTTTTGCGCGATATATTGTTTTGGCTTGTTATTGGTGTACCGGCTTCATTTCTGATGTTTTATATAAACAGAAGAACGTTAGGGGCTGAAGGCGTACTGATTATAATAAACAACATTATTAATGGAATTTTAAATGTACTGGTAGCAGAAATAATTATGTCATATGTTCCTATTAAGCGCATTTTTGGACAAAAACAAAAGAATCTGACCGACCTTGGTAAAATGATGTTTCATATTACTATTGCGGCTGTAGTAGGTTTTTTTATGGTTTACATAATGATTGATGGATGGCTCGCCGAGGAAAAACTAAATTCTGAAATACATCAGATATTGAATACATCGGGTAGCAGTATTATGGAGCAAGTAAAAAAGTGGGAAATAAATGACCTTCGAAAAATCAGGTTGCGCTCCCCACTGCATTTGAAAAATTTTGAAACAATCGTTAGAGGTATTACTTTTAATGATGAAGTTGAAGTATTGCTGGAGGATAAGAACAACAATATATATGTAACAAATCAGCCTCAGGAAAAATACGACAAAATCTATAACTGGAAAGAAAATGGCGAGATTACGAAGGTTGGCAAAAATGCGTATCGTTGGATGCCTGTATCTAAAAGATTTTCATATGACTTTAAGCGATGGAATGAGGCTTTTTATATAACAATTTTTCCCTTTGAAAACAATATGGACCTACAATTGCTTGTTAAAGTTCCGTTGTCAAATTATACAAAAAGCATGTGGGAAAACTACTTGAACAAATTTGTAATATTTTTATTTTTCTGCTTTGTTTCAATGCTTTTATCCCTGATGATGAGCCGTTTGCTGTCAAATGACCTTTTGAAACTTACCATAAGTACTACGGGGCTTCCTGAAAAACTAAAGCGTCAGGAAACTATTGAATGGCCTGATACTTCTGTTGCACAGGTAAATTCTTTGGTATCGAATTTTAAGGTTATGTCGGATAATCTCATAGCACTTTTTGCTGAAACAAAGATTATGAACAGTCAACTTTTGGCTCAGACAAAAGAATTGGAAGATTCTAGGGAAAAGATGAAGCGCTTGGCTTATTACGATACCCTGACTGATTTGCCCAATAGGCTCTTTTTTACTGAACATCTGCAAAAACTGCTTGATTCAGCAGAAGGAAAGCAAATAGCGGTTATGTTTATAGATTTGAACCGTTTTAAGCAAATAAACGACACATTAGGGCATGAGGTTGGCGATATGCTTATAAGAGCAATTGCAAACAGACTTAAGTCTTATTTAAAAGAGGATAGCTTTGTTGCAAGGTTGGGTGGTGACGAGTTCGTAATTGTTTTAAACGATACTGACAAGAGGAGAGCCATGAGGGTTGCTATCTCTATTAACAGGACACTAACCAAGACAATCAAGCTTTCTAAAGATAACGAGACACATGAATTATATGTATCAGGAAGCATAGGTATAAGCATGTATCCGAATGATGCCAATGAAAAGTCTGCACTTCTCAAAAATGCGGATCTGGCAATGTATGCCGCAAAAGAAACAGGTGAAAATACATTCAGATTTTATTCAGATTTGGCAGAAACGAACATGTCTGAGCAGTTGTTCTTGGAACAAAGCCTGAACAAGGCACTAGAGAGGGATGAAATAATTATTGAATACCAGCCTAAGGTAGATATCAGACTTGAAAAAATCATAGGAGCAGAAGCACTGATAAGATGGAAGCATCCACAGAAAGGATTGATTCCGCCATCTCAATTTATAACCCTTGCAGAGGAAACAGGGATTATTAATCAAATAGGAGAATGGGTTCTTATAGAAGCTTGCAAACAAAACAAGAAATGGCAGGAGAGCGGGTATCCCAAAATACGTATTTCGGTAAATCTATCTTTCAGGCAGTTTTACGGAAACAACTTTATCAAGACGGTTTTAAAAGCACTGGATATATCTGGACTAAGTCCAAAGTACCTTGAATTGGAAATAACAGAAGGCTTCCTGGTGAAAAACACCAAATACGCCATATCGGTTTTGGAAGATCTGTCTGAGATTGGTGTTTCTATAGCCATAGATGATTTCGGAACTGGATACTCTTCTCTGGGAAGGCTTAAAGAGCTACCTATAAACTCTTTGAAGATTGATAGAAGTTTTATTAAGGATATTACCCATGAAAAAAATAATGCTGCTATAGTATCGGCTATCGTCCAGTTGGCTCATTCAATGGGGTTGAGCGTTGTTGCAGAAGGAGTTGAAACAGTTTATGATCTGTCGACTGTTAAAGCGTTGGATTGTGATGAGATACAAGGTTATCTTATTTCAAAAGCAATACCGGAGGACGAATTTGGGAAGATGATTGACAATTTTATATTTCCTTCCTATCCTTCAAACAATTATGAAGGGAGATTTTGATATATGAAAAGAAAATTTGATGTATTATTTCTTATGACTATAGTTTTGAGCTTCTGTATTACGGGATGCGTAAGAGAGCCATATGCGTCAGAGGATAATGATAATATGGGTAATAACACCAATAAGGAGAATCCGGTTGACATAGACAAAGGAGATGTCGAACTGGAATTCTGGAGTTGGTTTGGCTTGGGAGAAGATTTGAAACAGCAGTTTTATGCCACTACCGGCATAAAAGTCAAAGAGACTATTTTCAACTTTAATGAGTGTGAACTGGAGTATATGAAAGCGTTTGCCAGCGGTGAAGGACCGGATGTCCTTATGTTTGACAGCAGTTTTTTTACACAGTATACAGTAAATAATATTCTTCAGGACTTACTTGAGGAACCCTATGAAGCAGGGAAGTACAAAGATCAATTCCTTGGGTGGGAAAGTGGATTTTCAATAGACAATAAGCACCTGCTTGCGCTTACATTTTCAACTGCACCATACGTTACATTTTATAGGTGGGATATAATGAAGGAATACGGATTTCCGACTGAGCCTGAGGAGTTCGGAGAGTTTATAGAAAAACCCGAAAATATACTTGAAATTGCATCAAAACTAAAACAAAATGATAAATATGTATTTTGTTATCCCACAGACATGACGGATGTAGCAGGAGCAACCAAGGGGTACTTTGATGATAATCTTAATTTTGTGCGTACAGGAGACTTGTTTGGACAGGCATTGGATATAGGAAAGGAAGCTTATAAGAATTCATATATGTTAGGTGCTAATTTTTGGAATGAAGAGGGAAGGAAAGTAGTGCAGGAAGATAGGCTTGTGATGTTTTTTTTGGGATCCTATGTAATGAACACTGTTGAAGATTATGCCCCCGAGCAACGAGGTAAATGGCGTATAGCAAAGCCCCCTTTGGATATGGCAGCATGGGCGTCCGATTCAAGACTTGCCATAAATGCCCAAAGTCTACATAAAGAAGAAGCGTGGAAGTTTCTTGAGTATGTAGTAACGCATAAATACAGTGGAGGGTATTTGGAGAGCGTAGTGCCGGGATATTTACCAGTTCAAAACAATACTCTGAACATGGGAAGAAAAGAACAATATTTCGATGATCAGATTGTATATCCTATAATGCTTGAGCTTGCAACAAAAATGAACCACTATAAGTTGACCCCTATGGATGCAAAGGCAACTCAAATCTATAGAGATGTCGTATGGTCAGCAGTTCAGAAAGAAGAGGATTCCTATAAAGCAATAGAAAAGATGAAGGAGATTATTAATGCGGAGCTGGAGGAAGAGATGAAGATACTGCTTGATGAGTGAAAATTTATTGGGGTTTTATTTTTGAAACCAGTATTTGTAAGGGAACTTATTCAAATTTGAGTTAAAATACCTTGGCTCATGGGTAACTTCTTCAGTGATCCAGTAGGGTTTTTCGAAGCATTCTGATTCATGTAATAGCTCTATTTCGGCTGTTACAAGACCTTCGTTTTCACCTAGAAACTTATCTACTTCCCAAGTAAAGCCTTTGAAATTATATATGAATCTGATTTTTTCAATAATAGGTTTTTCACACAAAGTGTCCAGCATTTCATTTGCATCATCAACTGGTATTTCATATTCATATTCAGACCTGACAGCACCTTTTGCAATGCCCTTAACTGTAATATATCCTTTGCCGTTGCAGATACGTATCCTTACTGTTCTTTGCGGTACTGAACTGAGATACCCCTGTTTGTATAAAACTCCATCCTTTAAGTGTTCTAAAGCACAGGGGCTTACCAGGAATTTCCTTTCTATTTCTTTTCCCATATATATCGTCCTTCCTATGTTATTAGAAGTGTCTTTTTAAACAGCTTTTTAAAAAAGATATTGTTTTCGTTTGCAAGATTAAGCTCCAATTCTGCATCGCCTTCACGAATGGTCTGGATTCCGACTATATCACTTAGTATTTGGCATTCGAGCGCTTTAACCATTCCTATTTCGCTCCTGTCAAGACATTCGGATATTCTGAGGAACACTGAAAGCTTTTTGTAAATATCAATATCATCTTTTGAAAGCAGTTTTTTAAAAGGGAGTTTCCAGTCCTCATCGTATACGTCAGTAGAATGAGAGGAGGCCACAGCGGATATTATCAGAATTTCCCTGTGAGTCAGGCCGTTCAGCCTTGAATTTAGAATTATATAGAAGGAATGCCTGAAATGGTCATAAAAGCTTACCGAGATACCTATGTCATGAAGCAGGGAAGCTACTCGAAGAAGCCTTTTTGCATTATCATCAAGCCCGTGAAGAGGTTTTAGCTGGTCAAAAATTAAAAGAGCAAGATGGCATACATGGTTTGCATGATTTAGTCTGATACCGTATAGCTTCATAAAATTATCCAGACTGAGATCAAGTACATCTGAAAACCTTCGTATTTTTTTATTTTTGAAAAGGTACTCGTAAAGAATGCCTTCCCTGAGTCCATAGCCGCTTATAAGTATATGGGAAGGGGAAGCAAGGGATAAAAGGACATGCATAATTGTAAGCCCACCAACTATTATATCAGCTCTTGCTGTTGAAATTCCTTTAACTTTTTTACGTGACTCAAGGTCTTTGGATTTTAAGTCATTATATACATCATAGAATCCTGAAATATTCATTTCATAGTTGTGAGTGCGGTTTAAAGGGTATTTTGTTTGCTTTTTGTGTATTCTTGCGAGATTTCTCATTGTACCGCCCAGACAAATCATTGTAAGATTTTTTTCTTTTGCAAGCCAGTCAAAACTGGAAAGTGCATTTCGAATTCTGTTTTCAAGACTAATGAGTTTGTCTGGCTCGATTATTTTACTGTCCTTGATATTTTCCGACGCAACAACTGAACCTAAAGGAATACATGCAACGTTACTTATTTTTCGGTTCTTGAACTTGATTATTTCAGTACTTCCGCCACCTATATCTACTATTATGCCTTCATTTATATCAATAGAGTGGACTACTGCACTGTAAATATAGCCGGATTCTTCTTCGCCGGTAAGCAACTTGAAGTTCAGACCGGTCGAATTATGAAGCAGGGTAAGGAAATGATCCCTGTTTTCCGCTTTTCTGACGGCGGCAGTGGCAACAGCTATTATATTGGAAGGTAAAATATTATATGAGTTGCACAGCTTTTTATAAAGCTTGACTGTTTTTAAAGCTTTTCTCATAGAAATGTCATTCAAATATCTATTATCAATCATATTTTCACTGAGCCTTATTATGTCGTTTATATCATCAATCAGCTTAAACGCTCCGTTTGGCCATATCTCAAAGATTACCAGCCTGACTGAATTAGAGCCCAGATCAATTATTCCGAGTTTTTTTGACATGTAAACCCCACATTTCTACATATTTTAAGGCAGATGGTAAATGGCAACCATGATTTCTTACACATATGTAATTATAACATATAATTATTATCCCTTTAATAATGGAATTATTTATATTATAATAATGACGAAGATTTGATTTGTACATATATTTTGAGAATATATATTAAAGGAGCATGTGGATGATATGCAATTTAAGTACAATATAAGAACAAAGGTTTTTTTTGGAAGAGATTGCATTAAAGATAATATAGCGATATTTAATAAATACGGCAGTACAGCTTTCATTGTCACCGGCAGATGTTCAGGGGAACGGAGCGGTGCATTGGATGACGTCACAGAGGCATTTTCAAAATGTGGTATAAAGTATATGGTATATGATAAAATTGATAACAATCCAAGCCTTGAAAATGTTGGGGAAGCAGGAGCGGCTGCAAGAGAGTTTAATGCTGAATTTATTGTTGGTATAGGAGGCGGTTCGCCACTAGACGCTTCAAAAGCAGTGGCGGTTTTAGCAAAAAATGATATTGAGCCTGCCATGCTTTATAAAAATGTTTTTGATGTAAAGCCCCTTCCGATAATTGCAATTCCGACTACAGCGGGAACCGGAAGTGAGGTTACACCTTATTCTATTCTTACAAGAAAGGACATGCAAACAAAAATGAGCTTCGGAAATGAAGACACATTTCCTGAACTTGCATTTGTTGATGCCAGCTACACAGAAAGTATGCCTTATGAAACAACGGTAAATACTGCCTTAGATGCATTTACCCATGCAATGGAGGGGTATCTTGGCAGAAGAAGCACACCAATAAGTGATATATTGGCGGTTGAGGCTATGAGTATATTTGGGGAATGTATTGAAAACCTTATAGATAATAAAATTGATTATGATATAAGGGAGAAGCTTATTTATATGTCTTTGCTAGGTGGAATGGTAATATCTCATACCGGTACGACAATAATCCATGGATTGGGGTATTCGTTGACATATTTTAAGGATATACCTCACGGTAAGGCTAACGGATTTTTAATAAAGGAATATCTTAAGTACAATTATGATTTTGTACGTGAAAAAACAGATACTATTTTAAAGCTCTTAAATGTTTCTTCCATTGAGGAATTTGGTGAAAAAGCAGTCAAGCTTCTATTAGGAAGCGTAGAGCTTCTGCCAGAAGAAATAAAACTTTATGCTTCGCTTGCCATGAAGCAGAGAAGCACAGCGTCCAATCCGAGAACTGTCATTGAAAAGGACTTGGTTGAGATACTGAAAAATACCTTCAGACAGTAGGACGGTTCTCTTGTCTGAAGAGAACCGTCCTACTGTCTGTGATTTATTCAGATTTACTGTTGTCTGTGATTTAT
>CAYPCH010000003.1:8690-33306 GCA_964409165.1 uncultured Oscillospiraceae bacterium
GAGAACCGTCCTACTGTCTGTGATTTATTCAGATTTACTGTTGTCTGTGATTTATGTTTTAGCCAGAGTGATTGGTTTATATTTTTACCACTCCTAAGACACTTATTGAGAAAATATAGTTCATCTGATTATCATAGCTGAACTTACTACTTTGATTGAAGCTTTAAGTTGCGATATTCTGGGATTGATTTTGGAAAGATAAAATATTTTTGAAACGATGGGAGCGGTGAAGAAGAAGGAAGCAAAAGAACCGTCCCTCTGCTTCGAGGAGGATGAGGATATGATTGGAGTAAGGATTTTACATATTGATAATATGCATGATGCAAAGGAAGAAATACGGAAAATTGGTGTTGATGCGTCGTCAATACCGTGGCTTTCGCCTAAAGCTCTGTTTATAACAATGAAAATAGAAAATGTCAGTGCATATTGTGCAAACATAATAAAACAGGAAATGTTGGGGAAGGGCGGAGATGTTGCGATAAACAGAGGTGCTTTGAGCTTAAGTGTTGAAACCTCTGACATACTGCTTATGGGTACATACAATCAGTATAGAAGACTTATTTACAAACTCGGAATGCAAACAGGGTCTCTTTTGGAAATAGCAAATGAAATAAAAAGGACGCTTGACGGACTAGATACGGGAAAACCTGCATATTTTGAGTGCGGAAAGCACAGACTTCCTATTGGCGAGAAAACATATATAATGGGTATATTGAATGTGACACCCGACTCTTTTACCGACGGAGGAAAGTATGTTAATCTCGAAAGTGCTGTAAAAAAAGCTGTTGAAATGGTAGAGATGGGTGCGGATATAATAGATGTGGGAGGGGAGTCTACAAGACCAGGACATCAGCCGGTAAATGCACTCGAAGAAATAGCCAGGGTATTGCCGGTGATTGAAAGGCTTTGCAAGGAAATAAACGTACCGGTTTCGGTGGATACCTCAAAGGCAGTTGTAGCAGATAAGGCACTTCAGGCAGGTGCTGTAATCATTAATGATGTATGGGGTCTTCAGAAGGACCCGGCAATTGCGCAGGTTGCTGCAAAGCACGGTGCGGGTGTTATAATGATGCACAACAGCGATAGCAGTGAGTACCGTGATTTAATGGGTGAAATAATAGGCTATTTGAGAAAAAGTATTGAGATAGCCGAAAAGGCAGGTATTCACAGAGAAAGCATGATTATTGACCCAGGTGTCGGGTTCGGAAAAACTCTTGAGCATAATCTTGAGGTGATGCGCAGACTAAAAGAACTAGGGACATTGAATCTTCCCGTCCTTTTGGGAACATCAAGAAAGTCCCTGATAGGAAATGTGCTTGAACTTCCTGTTTATGAAAGGATAGAAGGAACTGCTGCTACCGTAACTTTGGGAATTGCCAACGGCACGGATATGGTTAGAGTGCATGATGTTAAGGAAATGGCACGTGTAGTAAGAATGACAGATGCCATGGTGCGTATTTAGGAATGTCAACATAGACAAAGTAGAAAGTTGGGCTTAATATGGACAAGATTGAAATAAGAAACATAAAACTTTACGGTTATCACGGTGTTTTTCCTGAAGAAAGGGAAAAAGGTCAGAATTTTTTTGTTGATGTTGAGATTTATTTTAATTCTGAAAATGCAGGAAAAAGTGACGAGCTTGTAGAAACTATAGATTATACAAAAATTTATGATATTATTAAAGGTATTAATAATAACAATAAATTTCGACTAATTGAGCGGTTTGCACATATAATTTCCCAAGAGATATTGTCAGAATTTGAAGAAATACATAAAACAGTTGTACGTATAAGAAAGCCAGATGCTCCTATGGACGGTGATTTTGACTGGGTGGGAATTGAGATTGTGAGGACTCGGGGTAATGCATAAGGTTTTTTTGTCTTTGGGGTCTAACTTGGGTGATAGGGAAAAATATCTGATGAATGCAATTGATTTGATTTCCCATACAGATAACATCAAACTTGACCAGGTTTCAAGTATATACGAGACTGTTCCGGTGGGATATGTCCATCAGGGATGTTTTCTGAATATGGTGGTGTCCCTCTGTACAGATATAAGCCCTTTAATGCTTCTTGGGGAAATGAAGCACATAGAAGACTGCTTGAAAAGGGAACGTCACATACGCTGGGGACCGAGAACTCTGGATATAGATATTCTTATTTACAACAATTTGACAATTAGTTCTCTGGAACTTACCATTCCTCATCCGAGGATGTTTGAGCGTGCATTTGTATTGATACCCTTAAGGGAGATTTACGGCTATAAAGAAATAAATGGAGAAGAAATAAATGTGCTGATTGACAGGTGTAGTGACAAACATGGAGTTACTCTTTATAAGAAAACAGTTTGTCCGTAACCAAGTGCTCAGGATGCAAAGCATCCGTCGAAGGGAACCATAGGGTTCCCTAGCGAACAAGAAAAGTAATGAGCGAAGCGAATTTTCTTGGTAAAATGAGTTTTATATTAATCAAAGTGTGGCATATAAGAAAGGAAGAAAAACGGAGGTGTCTCTATGGTAGAAGTATACTACTATATCCCTGCTGAAGAAGTTGAAAATGCTGTAGAGTGCGGACTGAAGTTGTCTAAGTGGAATGACAAGGAAGTACACATAGGCATCGAAAATAAAAGGTGCATGTCCGCACTATTAAATCCCAAGGACGATATTTTAAAATACAAGGATGAAAACATGAAGTGCGTGAAGCTTGAGCTTTATCCAAGGTATTGTTATGTAGCGGATAAGTATTTGTATGAGGTTGGGCTTAAGCACCCTGAAATCATGGAATTATACAAGGATTCTGTTATGCCGATTGAGCAGTATACTTTCGGATTGTATCGGCTTCCGGAGTGTCTGGTTACCAGCACGGTAATTGGAGAACAAATAAGCATCCTGGACAAAAGGCTGGACTCTCCAATTTTGTTTGATAATTCTGAGGAACTGTATATAAACAATATTATAGAGGATTACAAGGAAAACAACGAGAACTTTAACGATGTTTTGCTGTATTACTTTTATAAAAGTATGGTTGATAAAGGCAATCTGATAAAAATTGAAGATGATGGAAATGATATAGTTGTTTTTCTTGATAAAAAGATAGGAAGGGCATTTACTATAAGAAAGCCAGGTGCTTGCTGGCAAGTGGAAGGAAACGATTAGTGAAAGAAGAAATAATAGGGAAATTGAAAGAGCTGAGCGGTGAATATGTATCCGGTGAACAGCTCAGTGAATCTCTGGGCGTAACAAGGACAGCCGTGTGGAAATGTGTAGCTGGACTGAGAAAGGAAGGTTATGTTATAGAGTCTTCATCAAAGAAAGGCTATAGACTTAAATATGTACCGGATATTATAAACTCATGGGAGATAAAGCGTTTTCTGAACACATGCTTAATTGGAAAAGATGTCCTGTATTTTCCTCAGATTGACTCTACCAATAACCATGCGAAAAAGATAGCCATGGAAGGTTGTCCAGAGGGAACTGTGGTAGTTGCCGACTGCCAGACAAACGGAAGGGGAAGGCTGGGAAGGGATTGGAGTTCTTTGGATAAAAAGGGCATATGGATGTCGGTGGTACTTCGGCCTGTAATAAACTTTGAAGAGGTACAGGCTATAACCCTTGCAGCGTCTGTAGCTGTTGTTAATTCCATCAGGGATACTCTCGGTATTGAGACCGGAATTAAATGGCCGAACGATATAATACTGGACGGAAAAAAGGTATGCGGAATTTTGACTGAAATGAGCCTTGAAATGGAAAGGGTCAATTTCCTGGTTATAGGGATAGGCATAAATGTTAATCAGGAGACGGAAGATTTTCCGGAAGAAATAAGACACAAGGCAGTTGCATTGAAAAACTTTGCAACTAATGGTATAGACTCTTCAAATAATAAAATCAGGCGCAGTGAACTCATCAAGTCAGTGCTAAGGAATCTGGAGGAGGTTTATGGTAAGCTAACCCTTGGTAAGATGAATGAGATAATTGGTGAATGGAAAAGACATTCTTTTACACTGGGGCGAGAGGTGTGTATTAATTTAAAAGATATGCAATATACTGGGATAGCCAGAGGTATTACTTCAGGTGGCAAGCTTGTTGTTGACTGCAATGACGGCATTACAAGGGAGGTTTTATCTGGCGAGGTGTCCGTAAGAGGTCTTATGGGTTATATTTGACTTGAGAGGACCTTTTTATATATAATTGTACGGGTAAGACTTTTTACGGTACAAAAGGAGATTTTAAATGATAGTGGATTTTCATGTGCACTGTTTTCCTGACGAGCTTGCTTTAAAGGCAGTGCCGCAGTTAGCTGCATGTGCAGGTATTCCTGCAAGATTGGACGGAACTATAGGTGGTATAAGAAAATCTATGATAAAGTCCGGTGTTTCAAAGTCAGTAGTTCTTTCAATTGCGACAAAACCGTCGCAGACGGAAAATATAAACACCTGGGCTACAGGGATTCAAGATGACACTATTACAGCTTTTGGAAGTGTTCACCCGGAATACAGGGAATGGAAACGCGAACTCTTAAGGATTAAAGATATGGGACTTAAAGGGGTTAAATTTCATCCCGATTACCAGAAATTTTTTGTTGATGATGAAGAAAATTTTCCGATATATGAACTGGCCTTTGAATTAGGTCTTGTAGTTTTATTTCATGCAGGCATTGATATCGGACTTCCAATGCCTTATCATGCCACACCGAAAAGACTCTTGAAAGTAGTAAAAGCCTTTCCTGGAGCAAAGCTTGTAGCAGCGCATATGGGAAGTTTTTCGTACTGGGATGACGTAGAGCGGTTTTTAGTCGGAGAAGATATTTATTTTGATACATCCTACAGTCTGGGTATTATAAGTGACGAACAGGCAAAAAGAATTATCGTAAACCATGGTTATAAAAAAATTCTTTTTGCATCAGATTCTCCTTGGACTGAGCAGTCTTGTGAAATAGAGAAGTTTAAAGCATTAGGTCTGGATGAGGATGTTGAAGATGCTATATTGGGAATAAACGCAAAAACACTGTTGGGTCTTTGAAGAAAGGGAAATGGGAGATGTTATATGCTGTTTGGCAACTTGGATTACTTCTGTTATTGCAGCAGTTGTTGCAATACGGTCTATACCACGGGTTTTTGTACAATAGGAGGGGGTATTCACTGTGAGTGAAAACAGAAGAAAAGATTATCAAAGGAAAAAAAGCAAGGATCAGGTTCAGAATCAGGGCCAGGGTCAGGGTCAGAGTCAGAACCAAGGGAAGAACCTGAGCCAGAGCAATAATCAGAATCAGAGCAGTAATCATAATAAGAGTAGTAATCATAATAAGAGTAGTAATCAGAATCAAAGCAGTAATAAGAATCAGAGCAGTAATAAGAATCAGAGCAGTAACAATAGTCAGAGTCAGGGCCAAAACCATAATCAAAGCCAGATGCAGAATAAGAATCAAGGTCAACATCAGAACCCGGGTCAAAGTCAGAGCCAGGTTAAGGGTCAAATGCAAAACAAGGAGAACAACAGAGGAAAGTTTGGGAACAGGCAGAATAACAGCTACAGAGACGGCAGTGGTCAAAGGGGAAATAATTATTTCAGGGATAACGGGTATTCAAAGCAGAATTACTCAAACAGTAATTCAAGAAGTAATTCAGGTTATAATAACCACAGAATGTCAAACAGAGTAAAAGCAGAAGAAACGATAGATGATATTAAAGCCGATATAAACAGAATAGAAAAGGAAATAGACCTGGAATTAAAAGAAATAAAAAGTCTGAGAATAGGAATTTAGAAGTTTTCGGAGGATAAAATTCGTAATGATACTTGTTATGGACGTTGGGAATACAAATATCGTACTTGGAGTATATGATGAAAAAAAACTGATTGTTCACTGGAGAATGGCGACAGACAAGGAAAAGACTTCAGATGAATTTGGCATGTTTATTGTAAACCTTTTCAAGAATGAGCAACTCGATATGGAAGAAATTGAGGCTGTGATAATTTCATCGGTGGTACCTCCTATAATGTATTCTCTTGAGCATGCAATTAGAAAGTATTTGAAGGTTGAACCGGTTACAGTCGGTCCGGGAATCAAAACAGGGATTAACATAAAATATGAAAATCCAAGAGAAGTTGGCTCAGATAGGATTGTTAATGCTGTTGCTGCATATGAAATGTATGGAGGACCTTTAATTATTGTTGATTTTGGTACGGCTACTACATTTTGCACAATAAATTCAAAAGGAGAATACTTAGGAGGAGTTATTTGCCCTGGTATTAAGATATCTGTAGAAGCTCTTTTTCAAAAGGCTGCAAAGCTTCCGAGAATTGAGCTGGTCAAACCGGATACTGTTATAGGGCGAAATACTGTAGCGAGTATGCAGTCGGGAATAGTATATGGTTATGTGGGAAAAGTAGACTACATAGTCAGAAGGATTAAGAAGGAAATGAATGAGAAGAATATTAAGGTTATTGCAACCGGCGGATTAGCAAGGCTCATTGCAAGTGAGTCGGAAACTATAGATGAAATAAATGCTTTTCTTACTCTTGAGGGATTAAGAATCATATATGAAAGAAACAGATAAATTGTTTAATTCAAAATACTATAAGTGGGAAAGTTAAGTAAATGAGATTAAAAACGGGAGGGACTAAGGTATCTCCCGTTAGTTTTGTCAGGGCAATCTGTTTTTTTGCTTTATTTGATATAAAAATTTATTTTGGATATAAATATCACCTATTAAAGTATATAATTATATATGACATAGATTTTAATTTTAAAATAGGGGGGAAAGATATGGAGAAAAGTAAAAGGACTTTAGTAAAATCAATAGTTGTAGTTATCTCTCTTATAATGGTGTACTATGTTGCTGTTAATGCATGGTATCTGATAGCTGAAAAAAGTGCAGATGGTTACAACTACACGAAGTTGATAAAAAGGATTATACCTCTATTGTGTACGGTTATGGTTCTTTTTATCGGTAATAACGGTATTAACAGAAAAGATACCCTGTTGCTTAAGATTTCATATCTGGTAATTTGCGTTGCTGAACTTTTTTTTACCTTGGACCGATTTATACCAGCCGTAGCTTTTTTTGGGATATGTCAGATTTTGTTAAGCATACGGCATTATCAGGGAATAAAAGAACCAATTGAAACTGGAGCGATAAAACGCTTCATACCAGGTATTAGTGCTGCCGGAGCGGCTATACTAATACTTGTTGCTTTGTGGCTGATGTTAATTTTCTATCCTGCACTCAAAGGAAGTAATAAATTTTATGCAATACTTTTATACGGTTTGGTACTTGGAGTATCTTTATGGATCGCTGTTATAAACTATATTGCAGGTACATTTCCCAAAAAGAATGCTCTTATAATAATGCTGTGCATGGTGTTGTTCTTTTTCAGTGATTTCTTAGTTGGAATTGGGGTTATAACTAATGATTTGTACAACAAGAGTATTATTGATATGTTTGTATGGATCACATATGCACCCACAGTTACTTTTATTGCGATAAGCGGTTACCGACTTGAGGGGTTCTTAAGTGCAAATGGCAGTAAAAAAACGGCAGAGATTCTAAAATAGGTTGGGAATTGATTCTGTAAGGGGTGTCAATTGGCAGGATTTTGTGAATACATACGGAATTAACACAAACATAATGTATCTTTAGAATATAAGGCTGCAACTTTTATTGGAGGAGTTTACTATGCAGATTAATAAGGCTACCGTCATAAAATTTCTATTTGTTGTGGTTCTATTTTTATATATTACCAGTGCGGTAATGTTTAATAATGGCAAAATGATAATTTTGGATTCTCTGAATCTTGCTTTTCATGAATTCGGACACCTCTTCTTCTATTTGTTTGGTGATACTATTCAATTTTTAGGAGGAACAATTTTTCAACTTCTGGTACCCTTTGCGATAACAATTTATTTTGTTTTCCACCGTAAATTATATAGTTCTTCGGTAACTCTTTTTTGGTTCGGGCAGAACATGTTCGGTATATCCGACTATATTAAGGATGCCCGTGCAAGAGTATTGCCACTTATCGGAGGAGGAATACACGATTGGAATTATCTTCTCAGAGAGTTTGACTTGCTTCAGTATGACATGGTAATAGGAAATACAGTTTATTGGATAGGTTGGGTTATTATAATAATCGCAGCCATAACGGGTCTGTATTTTGCCATAATGAATGAACAGTAAACAAGTTCTTTCTTTATTGATTGGTATTTAACAATAATTATTATATTGACCCTCTTAAAAGTTATAACAAGTTCGAATATAATAATTATAAAACTAAAAGCGATTTAAAAGCGTCACCTAACCCTAAAGTTATAACTTAACTTTCCCACTTATAGTATTTTGAGGCTCTGGTTGCTCACAAGTTAAGGGCAAAAAGTTTACTTTTTGACCGCAGTGAGCAATGCTATGTTAGTGGCAAAGAGCCCATAAATACTGTGGGAAAGTTGAGTTATAAGATTAAAAACCCGAAGGCTATTTATTTAGCTTGCCGGGTTTTTAATTTTGTTAGGCCTCTTTCATTTCACTCCAAGAGGCCTAACAAAAAAGCTTGGGGACATCGAGTCCCTTGCTTTCTGCCGTATTTTGCTTTCAGGAAATGGTCCTAAAGAAGTGATATTGCTTTATATGGACTGTATGTGTATACTAATAATTAAGTGATATTATATATAAGGTTTTATGGGAGATATTGGTGGATAATACAGTTTTCAATCAGGTTATAGTTTTGTTTTTTGTTATGTTAGTAGGAGTTTATGCTAAAAAAAGAAATATAATTACCGATATAGTTGGTAAGAAATTATCAGAATTGCTATTGCATGTGACGATGCCGTTGCTTATAATTACGTCTTTTCAAATGGATTATTCACAAGAGATGATTGCTAACGCGGCAATAGTATTTGCAGTTTCGATAGGTATATTTGCTTTTTCTGCGATAATTGGACTTTTTCTTTATCGTAATTATCCGCCCCGGAGTCGAAGTGTTTTGAAGTTTGTTACTGTTTTTTCAAACTGCGGTTTCATGGGATTTCCGGTATTGGAAAGGCTCTATGGTCAGGAAGGTATATTCTATGGGGCAATATATAACATTACCTTTAATATATTTTTATGGTCCTACGGAGTCATTCTGTTCGAGAGCGGAGATAAGATGAAGAATCTGAAACGGGCTGTTTTGAACCCGGGGATAATATCTGTTTTTATTGGATTGTTTTTGTTTGTTTTTTCGATTAGGATTTATCCTCCAATGTTAGAAGCAATGAGTATGATCGGTTCTCTTACTACCCCTATATCAATGCTTGTTATCGGTGCACTTGTTGGAAGTGTAAGTTTGAAAAGCTTTTTTTCAAGTTTTTCGGTGTATTATGCAGTTTTTATAAGAACCATTGCAATACCGCTTATATCTTTATTTATTCTTAAGTTGATAGGTGTAGATAAGACTTTAGTGGGAATAAATATTGTATTGACTGCAATGCCAGCGGCAGCAAATACGGCAATCTTTGCAGAACTTTATAACGGAGATGCTTTATTGGCATCCCGTATCATAGCTATTTCAACAGTTTTGTCCATAGTAACAATACCTTTAATTAACCTTTTACTGTAAGAGGATGCTATCCTAAGGAATATCGATGGTGTCTTGGACATTTGCTTATTTTCTGTAGAATTATCAAAAAGCGACATATATTTTATATAATTACGAAATTTAAATTGTGGATTATAGATAAGAATTGTCACTTTTTGCTCAGGCATCTTGGAGTGAAATACGGGAGGCAAAATTGAGTACTCTTAATGGGTACGAAGTTTTAGTTGAAATGTTTTAAAGGGGTGAGGTGTCTTTTGATTTGCTTTACGGTCTACAATACTGATGGCGAACTCGTACAAGATATTATCCACAAAATTAAAAGCGGGGATAGCCAGCTTAGAGAAAAATTTATTAGAGATTATATACCATTTATATTAAAAGTGGTTTCAAAAAGTGTCCATGGAAAAAGTAACCTTAAAAACAGCGATGAATACAGCATTGGGCTTATTGCATTTAATGAGGCTATAGAAAAATATGACAGAAGTAAATGTGAGCATGCTTTTAACTTTTTTAGTTTTGCAGAGCAAATAATAAAAAGAAGAATAATTGATTACATCAGATTTGTTTCGAAAAGCAATAATGAGATACCTTTTTCTTATTTTAAGGAGAGCCCTGGGTCAGTTGAGGAAGAGTATCTGAAAGATCAGACGGTACATAGTTTTGACAGGATGGAACTTTTTCAGGAGATAAAGCATTTTGACAAAGTGTTGAGTGCATTTGGACTAAAAGTAAGTGAACTTCATAAATATACTCCAAAACACAAGGATTCAAGAGAGATGTGTGTTGAAGTAGCTAAAAAAATAGCCGGGAATAAGGAAATTTACCAAAAGATTATTAGTAAAAAGTACTTTCCTATGAAGGATCTTACGAAAATAGTAAGTGTTCATCCTAGAACTATAGAAAGGAACAGGGAATATATAATTTCTATTTCTTTGGTATATGGAAACGGGTATGAGCATTTGCAGTCTTATCTTGGAAGTAATGGTTATAAGGAGTGAAAGCAATGAGTTATAAAGGCATAGTAATAGGCATTGACATGAATAGTGTAACAGTAATGACTAAAGACAATATGTATCATAAAATAAAAAGAAAGCCGGCCATGTATTTAAGTCAGGAGGTTGAGTTCAAAGAGTCGGATATTATAAATGCCTGGTATATAGCAAAGAGGCTTGTTGCATTATCTGCGGGCTTTTTGATATTACTGGGAATTTCGTTGTATTTTAATTTGTTTTCTGCTTTAAACATAGGCAATGAGGAATTTGCGTATGTATGCATTGAAGTCAATCCCTCTGTGGAGTTTACAATAGACAAGAGCGAGAATGTTTTAAAGGCTGAAGGTCAAAACAGTGGTACAGACGAAATACTGCAAAGTATGAACCTTAAGGGAACAAAACTGGAAGATGCTTTAAAGATGTTAATGGGCAAATATGATGATTTGGGAATTATAGGGACGGACAGCAAAGATTACTATTTGATTTCCGGCTGTGTCAACCCTGATAGCAAACAGGCTCGGAATGACATTGATTATGCTGATTTCAGGATAGCAAGGATATTAGGCAACATGGAGGAAGTTGTAAATGGTTCTGTATCTGGCAACAGGGAGGTTTTAATGCTGAAAACAGAACCGGCGGAAAGGAAAAAGGCAAAATTTTACAACTTGTCATTGGGAAGATACGTGCTACTCAGTGAGCTTAACAATAAGGGAAATGAAATATCGGTCGAAGAGGTAAAAATGTATGCGATAAAGGATCTTGTTGAATTATATAAAATTAAGGATGCTAATGCTTATACAGCATCAACTCTACCGGTTGATGTTACCCCGGAACCGGAAATATCACCGTTGCAAACCCCGATAATTTCGGAAGAACCAATCCTAGAAGTATCAAAAGAACCAGTTCCTGAAGTATCAAATGTACTGGTTCATACGCCGATGCCAACTGCTGTAAAAACTGCGGAAGCCTTTAAAACACATACTCCAAAGATAAACACGCCTTTGCCTTTACCTACAGAAGAATACAAACCTGGGACGGGCTTAAGAGGAGAGTATTATGATAATGTCGATCTTACAGATCTCAAACTTGTACGTATTGACCCTGTTATCAGTTTTTACTGGGGGAATGGAGTGCCGGGGCCGGAGATCAGGGACAATGAGGCTTGTAGCATTCGCTGGACCGGACAAATACGGACTGAGCACAGCGAGGTGTATAAATTCTATGTAACACGTGACAATGGAGTAAGGTTGTGGATTGATAATAAACTGATAATAGATAAATGGGATTATGGATATAATGAGGTCAATGAAGGTGCAATATATCTTGAAAGCGGACGGAAATACGATATTAGGATTGAGTATTTTAACAGTATGGGTCAGGGGTTTGTCATACTTGAGTGGAGCAGTAACAGTGTGGATAAAGCAGTTATTCCGAGGAGATATTTTTATCCTTCGAATGAGCCTATTGCTGAGGTTAAAGAAAAGATTCCCGGAGATGGTATAGGACTTAATTGCGAATACTTTGATGATGGTAAATTAAAGGAACTAAAGCACACCGGAATTGACCCTACAATAAACTTTAACTGGGGTATGGGAACACCTCATAAAAACATAACCAATGACCAGAATTTCAGTATTAGATGGACAGGACAGATACAGCCGGTTTATAGTGAAGAGTATGTATTCTACCTGAACCATGATGATGGCGTAAGGTTGTGGATTAATGACAAGCTTGTTTTGGACAAGTGGATTCAGTGTGCTGAAACTATATCAAAAACAGAAAAGATACTACTTAAAAAAGGTAAGAAATATAACATAAAGCTGGAGTACTTAAATATTGAGAAAGTTGGACTTGTCAGACTGGAATGGAGCAGTCCGAACACTAAAAAATCCATAGTTCCGAAAAGTTGCCTTTATCCAGACTAAAATCTGAAACAATATGTCAGTTATTTATTACTGCATTAACGGGTATTATTAATAATACTCGTTAATGCAGTAATATTTTAGTCTACAGCAGAACAATAATTATAATTCGTTTTGCATTTTAGAATCTTCTCTTATTTATTTTTCTGAAATACCCGATATTATATTTATATATTGTAGCAAAGTGCCCCTTATCTTAAATTTGTTTCTATATCCGGGGTTTAGAGCAGATAATGGAGGATAGAGTTCATGGATGAGAATAAATACTATTCAGGATCCGACGATGATTTGGTGTTTTTGGAAGAGGATGCAGATACTAAAAATTTAGAATACAATAAGTGGAAAGTTCTAATTGTAGATGATGAAGTGACAGTTCATACTATTTCCAATCTAGTGCTGAATGATTTTATTTATGAGGGCAAAGGTATTGAAATTTTAAATGCTTATTCTTCAGAGGAAGCTGAAAAAGTAATGGAGGAAAACCCTGATATTGCGGTAATCCTGCTGGATGTTGTAATGGAGGATCAAGACTCAGGCTTAAAGCTTGTTAAATATATAAGACAGTGCTTGAACAATAAACTGGTAAGGATTATTCTAAGGACCGGACAACCTGGATTTGCACCTGAAAGAAAGGTAATAATTGAATATGATATTAACGATTATAAACTGAAAAGTGAATTGACTTCTGAAAGGTTTATTGTGTCTGTAGTTACGGCGTTAAGGAGCTATAATGATCTTCTCGTCCTTAGTGTTAACAAAAAAAGTCTTGAAAAGATTATTGACACTTCATATTCATTGTTTTCAATAAGAAGTTTTAGTGATATCATATCCGAGGTTTTGCCTCAATTGATATCTATTCTTGAGCTTAACAAAAATGCTCTTAAAAACAGGGCTTCAGGTTTTACTGCCATAAAAGATAAAGATAAATTTGTGGTAAAGTCTGCGGCAGGTGAGTTTGTCGATAGTGTCAATAAGAATATTGATGATATTATTGGTAAAACATCCCTTGAGAGTGTAAAAAGGGCATTGAATGAAGAAAGAAATATTTATACTGGAAATGAGATTATTTCATATATAAAAAGCCAGTCTGGGGCAGAAAATCTTATATATTTAAAAGAACTAAATGGGCTTAATGAGTTTAGCAAAGATATGGTAGAAATATTCTGTAGCAATCTTTCAATTGCTCTTGATAATATTATTTTGAACAGGGAATTGGAAATGTCCCAGAGGGAAATTATATTTACTTTGGGTGAAATAGCTGAAGGCAGGTCAAAAGAGACAGGTCAACACGTAAAAAAGGTGGCTGAGTATACAAATATAATAGCTCTAGGATACGGAATGTCGCCGGAAGAAGCAGGAGTATTAAGAATGGCTGCCTCTATGCATGATATAGGAAAGATTGGAATCCCAGATTCTGTTTTACACAAGCCGGGCAAATTTACTCCCGAGGAGTATGAGATTATGAAGAAGCATTGCCAGCTGGGATGCGATATGCTCAAAAATTCAAATCGGAGTATTATGAAGGCAGCGGCAATAATTGCACTTGAGCATCACGAAAAATACGATGGAACCGGATATCCGAAGGGGTTAAAGGGAGAAGATATTCATATTTACGGAAGAATAACAGCAATTGCCGATGTTTTTGATGCCCTTGGAAGACAGCGTGTATATAAAAACGCTTGGAAAGTTGATGAGATATTTGAGTATTTGAGGAAGGAAAAAGGAAAACATTTTGATCCGACGCTTCTGGATGTTTTTTTTAATGAGGTGGATAAAATTTTGGGTATTATGGAGCATTATACGGAATAAAAAACGGATGCAAGTGCATGAGTTGATTTATACTGAAAGGAATGGTTTTTTATTAGTAAAAAAACTTCAAATACTATAAGAAAGCTTTCAGGGATGTTATTGAATCCAATAAAACTTAAGATTTTCAGTAATTTAAGTATAAGGTTCAGACTTCTATTGTTTTTTTTCATAGTTATTATGATACCTCTGCTTCTTGTTGGTTTTATTTCGGACTATATGATGAAAGGTGCACTGTCAAATCAGGTTCAGACTTCCTATATGGAGATTGTAAAGCAGGTTTGTGAAGTTACCGATATTTCCATGGAAGAAGTTGAGAGAAAGCTGAAAGCTGGAAGTAGCGATAGCAGGCTTTGGGCAGCACTTGGAAGCCGTGCTGGAAAAAGTCCTATAACGGAGTATGAAGATGCTGGTTATATACAAAGCTTTTTGCACAGCCTGTACGCTAACGACAGGACATTTGAAGGTGCAGGGATAATTACGGAATATGGTGCTTATGGGAATCTATTTTCCAAGGTTTATTTGAACCAAAACGATTTTTTTAAAACCCCTTTATATAAGGCTGTCCACAATGCTGATGGGGGTGTTGTGTGGGAGGGAGCCCATGAAGACACTTTTGGAAGCCGGAGAATAGTTATAACTGCTGCGAGGCTTGAAAAACATGGAGGTAGTGGTCAGCAACTGGGTGTAAGTGTTGTCAATATAAAACCGGAGTTTTTCAAAAACATTCTGAGCAAGGTTTCTACCGTAGATACTGATAGTATAAAACTTTTCATTGCAGAACCTGATATGAGGGTTGTTGCCGGTATAGGTGATGATAGTTTGGAAGGGTTTGTTTTTAGCGACAGTGATCTGGTTGAAGAAATGAACAAAGAATATAAGAAAACTGACGAGGGGTTTTTCTGTTATAAAGATAGTTTGATGTTTTTTGATACCATTTCCCTTACAGGTTGGAGAATTATTGCGGTAGTTAAGGATGAAATTATTATGAAACCGGTTCAGGAAGTTAGAATGCAGGTGTTCTGGATTGCATTTATCAGTATTGCAATTTCCTTTATGCTTGCACTTTCCATGGCTAAAAATGTAACCGAACCTATTAAGAGTATAGTGAATGTTATGAAAAAAGCTGAGAAGGGAGATCTTGATGCAAAATGTGAGGATTACGGTAATTATGAAATGTCTTTTCTTTCAAGATCCTTTAATAATATGATGAATGAAGTAAAGAAATCAAAGAACGAACTTGAAAAACTAAATAAGGATCTTGAGCAAAGAGTTGAAGAAAGAACCAGTCAGCTTAAAATAGCAAATGAGGAACTGATACAGCTTAATAATCAGCTTAATGACTATGCCAGGGATCAACAGGAAAAGAATATTGAATTAGAACAGGCTCTCGATACCATTAGAGAAACGCAAAAGCATCTTGTGGAGTCTGAGAAAATGGCTGCATTAGGCAATATGGTAGCCGGAGTGGCACATGAAATTAATACTCCTGTAGGTGTGAGTGTTACGGCAGTAACTTATCTGCTTGAGAAAACAAAGGAGATTGAGAAATCATATATAACAAACCAGTTAAAGAAATCGGTGCTGGAAAAATATATTAAAGTGGCTGTCGAATCCGCTTCGGCAGCTTATTCGAATCTTCAAAAGGCATCGAATCTGATTAAAAGCTTCAAAAGAGTTTCGGCTGATACAACAAATGAAGAAAAGACCATATTCAATGTTTCCGAATATTTGAACAACATTGTAATAGCGCTAAGTCCTGAATTCAAGGGCAAAGACTATAATATCGTTATACAGTGCGATAAGGATATTGAGATGTTTTCATATCCCGGCTCCTTATCTCAGATATTTACCAACCTTATAATGAACTCTGTAATACATGGTTTTGAAAAAGGTTCTAAGGGCAATATCAAAATTGATGTGTTCAAAGAGGATAACAAAATCATATTTGAATATTCAGATGACGGAAAGGGTATCCCAGAGAGCATCAGAGAAAGGATTTTTGACATGTTTTTTACTACTAAAAGGTCTGACGGGGGAACAGGATTAGGTCTTAATATAGTCTATAATATTGTTACACAAAACCTTGGAGGGTACATAAAAGTAATAAGTGAAGTCGGAAAGGGTACATCATTTGTAATAGAAATTCCGGTTTTGGGTTAATAGATTGATATATTGTAGAAGTGAAATGAAAGAGGTCTAAAAAAGCTCAGGGACTTCGAGCCCCCGAGCTTTTAAATGATTAGTCTTGGATTTCTTCTTTTTCAGCATCCTCTGCCTCTTCTTCATCCTCAATGGCTACTTTGGCTTCAGAGAGCACTAACACTAACTTATCCGCTTCAATATCCGGTATTACTCCCTTTGGATACTTAATATCGCCTACATTTACTTTATCATCTGATGTCATATTTGTTATATCGATTTCCAAATAGTCAGGAATATCCTGAGGCAAACCTTTCACAGGTATTTTATCAAGCTGCGTTAGCACTAAGAGTTTTTTAAACTCTGCCTCTTCCTTACCAATTATTTTTATGTCAAGATCCATTTTTATTTCTTCGCTTAATGAAACCTGTTGGAAGTCTACATTCAACAACTCTCTTTTTATGTTTGAATAATGCATTTCTTTAACCATTGCGGTACTTGATTCTTTTCCGTCAATATCAAGATTAAACAAATAGTTTCTACCGTATTTCGACAGATTCTTTACTACTTCATCTCCTTTTACCTTTATTGAAATCGAGTCTTGCCCTTTTCTGCTAATAGTAGCGGGAACATAACCTGTTTTTCTCAGTTGTTTGCTTGCTCTGCTATTTACAGTGTCCCTTTTCGAAACTGCTATTACAGCTCTTTCACTTTTTGCGTTCATAAGAACCTCTCCTCTCTTTTTTTAAAATAACTTGTTTTGAAAAATCGCTGAAATGAACATTTTTTATAGGAATAAATACTACATACCTGTTCCTTCAAAATTAACATGAAGGAGATTCCGATTATATCACAGCGATTTTAATAGTACAAATTTATATTAATAATGCATTAACTATATCAAATAAATGCAGTACTTTCAAATTTCCAAATAAATGAAACAAATTTTAAATTATACCAGCTTCATTCCAAGAGGTCTAATATAATAACCAATGGGCTTAATATAATAAGCCCCGCTTTTTAAAAAAGAGGGGCTTATACACTATAGTCAATTAAGGTCTGAAGTAAAATTATTTCCAAAGCAATATTATTTCCAAAGCAATATTTCAGCTATTCCGAGGAAATGAGTGAAAGCCAACTATCGAGTTGTCTTTGCTTTTCGGCTATAACCTTATCAACGTCTGCGTCTTCCAATTCCCATAGAAAATCATTATAGGTGTTTCCAGGATTCAGCTGACCGGTTGAGTAAAGAGTAAAGTATTTTGCAACGATTTCTGTCACTTTGTTTTCAGTAACCCCAACCTCTTTTGATGTGTAGGTAAACCCCATAATTCTCGATTTTACAGACATATCATTAAATTCTTTAAACTTTACCCATTTATCCGGGTCTTCACCTATCCAGATGAAATCAAGAAACTGACTTCCGATCTTCCAGTTGTTCAAGGGCAGATATCCTGAATTATTGGCGTCTACCCCTTCGGGGTAATCAATAATATCATCATCAATTTTCACATAGTGTTTTCCTTCTATACCGTTGACAATAAGATTTACCAAATCCTTATCCTTATAAAGTCTGTTTAGAAAAGCCATGGTTATTTCTGGGTTTTCGCAGCTTTTCGGTATTGACATCATGGCTCCTGTACATTCTCTGGTATCTGCATAAGGAATTCCCCATGAGTGTTGAACAAATTCGATTCCGTACTGCTGAGTCATTTCTTTATCCTTACCAGGCTTTAAAGGAGACATAAGGCAAAAGTAATTGTCAATCTTTTTAATGGCGTCGGCATTTGCGTGCTGATCAGTAAATTGATTGAAATAACCCTTAAGATTCCAGGAATAGACCATCTGAGCGGCTTCAATCATGTCCTGTTGCTCGTACTGGTTAACAACCGTATAGTCCACTCCATCCTTTCTAATAGCCCCTGCAGAAGTGTCTGAGCCTATTGCTTCATAATTGTTCATGTACACAATTCTAAGGGGTGTGCCGTAACCGTCAAGCAAGAAGGGGATTATTTCCGGTTCTGTTTGCTTTATAATATCAAGAACTTTTTCAAGATCCTTAAGAGATTTTATACTCTTAATATTTATATTATGTTTTTCAACCAGCCTTTTATTGAATAAAAGGCCGTAAGTAGCTCCAAACTCCTTATTCACCGGAATTGCATAAAGTTTTCCATTTACAGTTGCGGCTTTTAGCTGTTCTTGAGCAAGTGTTGACTTAATGTCCGCACCGTACATATCAACAAGGTCGTTCAAAGGGATCCATGAGTTTCTTCCGATTTCTTCAAAGTATTCATCCCAAGAGGCTGTAAAAACCAAGTCTGCTTTTTCACCGGAATTAAGTATCATTCGTTTCTTATTCTGCCAATCGGATGCCAATATGCAATTCAGCCTTATAGTTACATTCATATCCTGCAACAATTTAGAAGCTTCCTCTTCTATAAGTTCAACATCAGGTTGCAGACCTGCACCGGGATAGTAAATGACAATCTCATAAGGCTCAGAGCTGTTGAGTTTCTGAGAATTGTTGGTTTCCAAAGATTCCTCTTCGGCAAGACCTTGTCGGAAGCAACCTGACAATAGTATACTAAGCAGTAAAACAATTGTGATGCCAAAGATATAACAACTTCTTTTGTAATTCATAGTACTTCCCCCTTTATTGCCAAGGATTCTAAAGATTAAAAAAACAATAAAACAATAAAACAATAAAACAATAAAACAATAAAAAGTGCTATATTTATAAGTTAAACAGTAGAAGCATAAATGCAGTTTACAGATAATACTCCAAATGAGCATAAAACACGTTTTTGTTAGTAAAATCAGTTCGGGATTAAAATCTTAATCTGAAGATATTATGAAAAAAGCTAGAATTGTTTATTTATTATGTGCATTTTGTACGTATATATATTATTTTATCATGTTTTGCCTATCAATTCAATACAAGAATCCTTTTGAGTTTCCCCATTTTTTAATGTAGTGCTAAATAGTCCGGCTTGGCTGTGGACATGAAATGCGGAGGAATTCAACGCTAACCCAAGAGTTGGCAATACTCGTTCGCTAAGAAATTCCACGAACCACGTCCAACATAACATCCTTGTATATGTGGACGTTTGATCTTGTCAATATTACTTGGCACATTTTTCTCGAACAATTGTCATTGCAGAACTTGGAGTTTGAGTGCCTGCACCAGTATCCAAATCGCCTATCTTTGCACGCTCAACCCACTGATATAAAGTAGTCTAAGGTACACCTAATTCTATAGCCGCCTTTGTAATCCCTATCTCTTTCACAAGTTTTACAGATTCTGTTTTATAATCTTTTGTATACTGCCTTACAGTCCTTTTTACATTTCCTGACATGATTGACCTCCGTTTTTTCTTATTTTTAGACTATTTGTTCTAGGCCTTCGTGTCAAGTATTATTATACAACATCAAAGTTTGCGTAGTAATAATGTGCTTAGCGGAACTTAGCCACAAACTTCATAATGCTGTTAAATTATTCTTCACTTAAAATAAATGCACTCTCCATCAATAGGGCATGTAATTTTTTTTGAATACTGCAACATCAAATGCGATAATTATTTTATGCTGTTTTCAAAATTTATATAATAAATTATTTGCGTTTCATATATTTAAATGTTGTGCTATAATAAATCCGTCTTACTTTATGATACTAAGAAATAATACATTTTTAATATATCGGGAGGTTATGCAAAATGTCTGTTAAAGAAGAAGCTATGAGGCTGCATAGTGAATGGAAGGGCAAAATTGAAGTTATAAGCACAGTTCCGGTGAACAATAAAAGGGATCTTTCTCTTGCATATACACCTGGTGTTGCCGAACCATGTCTTGCAATTGAAAAGGATGTAAATCTTTCATATGAGTATACAAGACGGTGGAATCTTGTTGCGGTTATAACTGACGGTACAGCAGTATTAGGTTTAGGAGACATTGGCCCGGAGGCCGGTATGCCTGTTATGGAAGGTAAATGTGTACTGTTTAAGACCTTTGGAAATGTTGATGCGTTTCCTTTGTGTATCAGGTCAAAGGACGTGGATGATATAGTAAACACAGTCAAGATGATATCCGGAAGTTTTGGCGGAATAAACCTTGAAGATATTTCTGCTCCAAGGTGTTTTGAGATTGAGAGAAGGCTTAAAAAGGAGTGCGACATACCCATATTCCATGATGACCAGCATGGAACGGCTGTTGTAACACTAGCGGCAATGATCAATGCACTTAAGCTTGTCAAGAAGAACATTAATGACATTTCGGTAGTCGTAAACGGCTCAGGCGCTGCGGGGATAGCGATTACAAGGCTTCTTATGAGCATGGGACTAAAGGATGTTATATTATGTGATACAAAAGGTGCAATATATGAAGGCAGGAACAATTTAAATGCTGAAAAAGCCGAGATGGCGAAAATATCTAATCTTAAAATGAAAAAGGGTACCCTCAAGGAAGTAATTGAAGGAACCGATGTATTTATCGGAGTGTCAGGGCCGGGTGTTTTGACAAAGGATATGGTCAGCAGTATGGCAAAAGATTCGATTATATTTGCCATGGCAAATCCTGTTCCTGAGATAACGCCGGAGGAGGCCAAAGAGGCGGGAGCAAGGGTTATTGGAACAGGGCGTTCCGATTTTGCCAATCAGATCAACAATGTCCTTGCTTTTCCTGGGTTGTTCAGAGGAGCTCTTGATGTAAGGGCAAGTGATATTAATGACGAGATGAAAATAGCTGCGGCGCGCGCAATAGCATCACTTGTGAGCGATGAGGAACTAAATGAAGAGTATGTGATTCCTGCTCCCTTTGATAAGAGAGTCGGACAGACAGTTGCAACAGAAGTGGCTAAGGCTGCAAGAGAATCTGGAGTTGCAAGAATATGAAAAACGCAAAGAATATAGAAAACATAAGAAATCTGAAGTGATTTAAGAAAGGGTATATATTAAGAAAGTATATACCTTTTTAAATTTTGGAACTTTTAGCCCGGAACTCTCGTCATATAAAATTAAGGAAATTGAAACGCGGTGAAAATCCTTTGCCGCGGTCAATATAGACGAAAGGAGCGTTACATATGAACAGGAACGTAAAAATTCTAAGTGTTTTTGTTCTTCTGGCACTTATCATGGGAACTATACATTTTTCCCTAGCCAACGTAAAGGAAGGAATATCATTTGCTCAAGAAGAAGGGGTCGAGCGTGAAAAAGGTCTGGACGAACGCCTTCAGAATGCAATAGCGTTGTATGTAGGAAGTTCACAGGCTTATGTCAAAAATGTTGAGAAACAGGTGGATCCGGAAAATCCCAACATAAAGCCATATGTAAAGAATGGAAGAACGCTGGTTCCGGTGAGGTTTGTTTCTGAAAGTCTTGGAGCTGATGTAGGCTGGGATCAAAACACATCAGAAGTTACCGTTTCCTTGGACGGAAAAGTTTTAAAATTTGTAACAGGCAACAAAACTATGATGGCAGGAAATGAGTCTATTGAGCTGGACACTGCGGCAGAAATAAGCCAAGGCAGAACATACCTGCCGTTGAGGGCTCTGGCAGAAGCCTTGGACAGAAAGGTTTTTTATGATAGAGGATTGATTGTTATAGGTGATGAAGAAGCTGTATTTGATATTGATAATGAAAAATCCATGATCGACGAGGTTATAGCAAAGGTTAATAATCTTCCGGTGGTAGGAACGTATGAAGAACTTGAAAAACTCTTTGAAAGCAGTGGAGCATACAATGGGCGTGATTATCAAGATGATATGTGGATGTTTGATTCCAACAGCATAGAGTTTTCAATAGCTGATGAGTCAATGAAAAGGTCAGGCGCGAATTCAAAGGCATCTGAACAGGCTTCAGTGGCTGACTCAGCGTCTGGTGCGTCCAGCTCATCGGGCAGCACAAAAGATTATTCAAAAACAAATGTACAGGTACAGGGTGTTGATGAAGCTGATGTTGTTAAAACCGATGGGGATTATATATATCAAGTTAATAAGGAACGAATTGTTATTGCAAGGGCTTATGATTCTGTTTCTCAGAAGACCTACTCTTCAGGTGGAATGAAGATAATGAGTGTAATGGATTTCAGCAAGGATAATTTCACGCCGCAGGAGCTGTATGTTGACGGCAAATACCTGACTGTTATAGGTAGCTATTATGAGGAAATACCCTATGATGGAACCCAGTACAAGCAAGGGAATAATCGCATAATGCCGCATTACAGGCACAAGACCACCACCAAGGCAATTATTTGCGATATTAGCGATAGATCTAATATCAGAAAAGAACGGGAAGTAGAAGTAGAAGGTTATTATGTTTCATCGAGGAAAATAGGTCCGGTTTTATACATGGTAGCCAACAAGCATTCCAATGCATATTTCGAACAGGATATTCTGCGTGTTGAGACACCTAGCTACAAGGATACCCAAATAAGCAACGAGTATATTGGGATTGAGTGTCCCGATATAAGATATTTCCCTGGCTCTGTTGAGACAAATTATCTGACAGTTGCAGCAGTAGATATTGAAGGTAGCAAAAAAGCCAATGTACAGACGTTTCTTGGAGCAGGAGAAAACATATATGCTTCAACAGAGAATCTGTATGTCGCAGTAACAGGCTATAATTATAATACCATTTATCCAGCCTTGGAACCGGTTATACAGATGGATGGTGCTTCCAGCCGTGCTATTGCACCAGATGTGATACGACCGGTAAGCATGGATGGAACAATGACTAAAGTTTACAAGTTTTCCCTCGATGGCAGCAGGGTAACTTACCTTAGCTGCGGAGAAGTTCCCGGTACGATACTCAACCAGTATTCGATGGATGAAAACGGAAGCTATTTCCGTATTGCTACTACAGTTGGAGAAGTATGGGGCAGAGGTGGATATCAATCAAAAAACAATTTATATATACTAGATGATACTATGAATATTTCAGGGAAGCTTGAAAATATGGCTCCCGGTGAAAGAATTTATTCTGTAAGGTTTATGGGGGACAGAGGTTATATTGTTACCTTCAAGACGGTTGACCCGTTGTTTGTAATAGACCTTAAAGACCCTGCAAAGCCTAAAGTGCTTGGTGAACTTAAAATACCGGGCTACAGCGATTATCTTCACCCATATGATGAGAACCATATTATTGGCTTTGGCAAAGACACCATTGAACTACAGGGAAATGCATACTATCAGGGTATGAAAATTGCACTTTTTGATGTAACTGATGTCAAGAATCCCAAACAGAAATTCTCTGAAAAAATCGGAGACAGAGGAACTGACTCGGAACTTTTGAGAAATCCTAAAGCCCTTTTGTTCTCCAAAGAAAAAAATCTTCTTGCATTTCCGGTAACGGTTATGGAGATAGATGAAAATACAGATAAAAGAGGAAAATTGAGTTACGGACAGTTTGCATTCCAGGGAGCTTATGTATACGACATAGACATTAAGGATGGTTTTCAGTTGAGAGGGAAAATAACCCATCTTGCGGGAGGGGATATTTCAAAAGCTGGAGATTACTATTATTATCCCGATAAATATGTAGAACGTATTTTATATATTGATGATATTCTTTATACATTGTCCAAAGGTATGATTAAAGCTAACGATCTTTATGATCTGGTGGAAATAGATTCCCTTGACATTCCTGAATAAAATCCAATAAAAAGCTTCGGGACTCGCTGTCCTGAAGCTTTTTACCAATATTTAGGTCCAATAATAAACTTTGCTATCCAAGCAAGAATGAGAGTAACTATCCATAGCCAACCCATATATGGAGGCAGTGCAATAGCTTTATTTGCCTTCCAGTTAGTAGCAATCTTGAAAAATGAATATAAAAATAAAAAAATAAATGGAACTGTAAAAGGGTTATAAAGCAGAGATTCCATATACTTTCCCGAGAAAGCCGCTTTCAGACTTCTGGTTCCCCCACTCCCGGGGTTTGGTAATCCCGTGAAATGTGTCCAGATAGACGGTGCAAGCCGCCCCCGCCATAATAACCAATAGCTGTTCCACAGACAATAAAACGTGAAAGCAAGTATCCCCAGACATCTTAAGCATCTTAAGAATACTATCCTAACTTTATTCCGCAATGACTACAGAACCTTTCTTCTTCTTTACATCCATCAATAACAAAAGGTAGCCAGCAAAGTGGAATACAAAACAGCAATAATACTACAAACAAAACCCAACCAGCACC
>CAYPCH010000003.1:33406-35681 GCA_964409165.1 uncultured Oscillospiraceae bacterium
ACCCAACCAGCACCAGACATTTTTTTACTAACTCTAGGAGGTTCCTCACTGCCACAATGAACACATCTAAAAGCCATCCACTTATCCCCTTCCTGATAATATTGTATTTAATTCCACTACATATATAATATTAGTTATACCAAGCAAGTGTCAAGAACAATTGTTGGTTAAGGGTACATAAATTATGTTTGACATACTTTATGTAAAACATCCCATATTACAACATTAAAAGGATGATATACCCTTAGATTTAAGCTACCCAGTAAAAAGTCAAGGAAGTCCATTCTCGCAATACATTATTTTTCTGGCGGTTTTATTTTATCTTTTTTTGAATTCTTGTGGTAAAATTAAATTATTGCCTCGCCAATTTTAACAGTTTATTTGAAAAGAGCAAGGCACATGAGTTGTTTGTAATATATAGTTATAAAGGAGGTATATCATGGACATATTTGTGTTTTTCTAAAGAAATGATATAATTATGGTATAAATTTTTAGGATGTAAAGGTAGGATATGCAAGTGAAAGAAAGTAGAAGATTATACAGAGTATGGCATACGGATAAAAAAACCTGCTCGAAATTTGACACTAAGGAAAACGAAGCTGTTTATGCTTCAACCGTCAAGGAAGCCAAGGAGATAGTTCAGAAAAAGTATCCGGGTCATAGAATAACTTCAGCTTGGTTGGTCGAGAAATAGAAAAGGTCAGGAATATAACATAAGGCCTGGCAAATTGAATTTAATGGAGGGAACCTGTTATAAAAGACCTTCATGTACCGATATATAATGCATTAAAGAAGTATACCCGCTTAAATCCGGCATCTTTTCATATGCCTGGTCATAAGCTTGGGAAAGGGTTCCCGTCTAATCTTATTGATAAACTGTATTTGCTTGATGTAACAGAAATTCCTGGGCTTGATGACCTTCATAACCCTACAGGCATTATCAGGGAGGCGCAGGAGCTTACAGCAAAGGCATACGGTTCAGATATTGCCTTTTTTTCAGTAAACGGTTCTACATGTGGCATACAGGCGGCTATTATGACAGTATGCAAGCCTGGAGACAAGTTGATAGTGGCAAGGGATTGTCATAAGTCTGTTATTGCCGGGATGATGCTTGCAGGAGTAAGACCTGTATATATTAAGCCCGAATTTGAAAAGACTTTTAATATACCCGGTGCAGTTAATATATCACAAGTCAGGAAAGCCCTTGAGGAAAATCCCGATACAGCTGGAGTTCTTATTACAAGACCCAATTATTATGGTATTTGTTGCGATATTGAAGCCATCTGTCATCTGGTTCACACGCATAATAAGGTGATTATTGTCGATGAAGCTCATGGAGCACATCTGAAGTTCTCTCAATTGCTTCCTGATTCTTCTTTGGAGTATGGTGCGGATATTTGCATTCAAAGCGCACATAAGACTCTCCCTGCCTTTACGCAAGGGTCATATGTTCATGTTAAAGGCAACCTTGTAGATGCAGGAAGGCTTAAGTTGAATCTTAGTCTTATTGAAACTTCCAGTCCGTCGTATATTATTATGGCCTTTCTGGATATTGCCCGTGCTATAATGGAGTGTGAAGGAAAAGAAGCAATTGACACCTTATTGGGAAATATCAGGCTTGTCGAAGAGAAAATCAATGAAAACAGCAGTTTTATGCTTCTTACTGAAAAAGCCGGGATAAATGCCGAATTAGACAGGACGAGGATTGTCATTAATGTTAGCAAAACAGGGAAAACCGGATTTGAGGTTGGCAGAATACTTAGGGAGAACTATAATATACAAATAGAGATGGCAGATTTGTACAACATAGTTTGTATAGCAACAATAGCGAATACGAAGGAAGACTTTACAAGATTGTGCACAGCGCTTTTTAGGATTGAAAGGAATTTAATAAAACCTGCAATATTATCCGATATAAATATAGGGGAACTTGGTATTCCTGAACTAAAGCTGGACTTGAGAGAGGTTATGTACTCAAGGTCTGTGTGGAAGAATATTTCCGAAGCTTCAGGTATGACAAGCAAAGGCATTGTAACCCCGTATCCTCCGGGCGTACCGGTGATATGTCCCGGTGAAGAGATTACTGAAAAAGCGTTGGAATATCTGAAGCATGTTATTGATGCTGGAGGAGTTGTAAACGGAGTTTCTGAAAACATGGAAATAGAAGTTGTGGCTCATTGAAAAGTTTAATTGAATACAATATCACGAAAATCAAAATATAATGAAAAACAAATATTTCAATGTAAAATCTTTTTTGCAACATATTGCAACATAT
>CAYPCH010000003.1:35781-41549 GCA_964409165.1 uncultured Oscillospiraceae bacterium
TTGCAACATATTGCAACATATATAGTTTTAAATAAAATCGGAGGGCAACTATGAGAAGGGGATTGTTAATTACAGCAGAAGGCACGGACGGTTCGGGTAAGTCAACCCAGATCAAGCTTATGGAGGATTACCTTAAGGGGAAAGGGTTTGAGGTTATTATAACAAGAGAACCGGGTGGTAACTCCATAGGGGAGAAAATACGATCTCTTATACTGGATCCGGGCAATTCTGAAATGGCTCACACAACTGAAATGCTACTGTATGCTTCATCGCGTGCCCAACTGGTTTCAGAACTTATAAAACCTGCGGTTACAATGGGTAAAATGGTCATCTGTGACAGGTTCGTGGATTCAAGCTATGTTTATCAGGGCTTCGGAAGAGGGATTGATATTGAAACAATAGAAACGGTAAACAGAGCAGCATTAAATGGAATGGAACCCGATATAACATTCTTTTTTAATATAAGTCCTGAAATTGCACTGAAAAGAAGAATAGATTCTACAGGGGCAGACAGGATTGAAAAAGAGGCTATGGATTTTCATATGAGGGTGTACAATGGGTACAAGATTTTGGCAGCAAGATACCCTCAAAGGATTAAAACCATTGACAGCAACAGGAGTATTGAAGAGATATTCAGCGATGTAAAAGACTGTCTTGAAGAATACATAAAATAAACGGCCGGATTATATTGTTTAGGAGTGTATATCATGAAGATAAGGGAAAGCGTTGGAAGTACTGCAAATGTAACCTCAATAGCCGGCAAGGATGAAAAGAAATTATCCGATTTGGGGGGTACAAGCTTTAAAGGTCACTTAAAGCAATTTGAGAGCCGTGATGGAGATGAGAGAATATGTCAACTGGTAAGTCAGATACAGGAGCAGGGTGAAAAACTTGGGAAGAAGGTTGATGTTCGGGAATTGAAAGTTTATAAGAGAATGATATCTGAATTTTTGGATGAGGCTCTCAATAATTCCCGGCAATTTTCAAAGGACAGTCGTCTTGACAGAAGGGGAAGATATAAGGTATATGCTACGGTTAAGAAAATCAACGAGGAGTTGGATGAGCTTACCAGTGATGTTTTGAGTTCCCAAAACGACAACATTAAAATACTTCAGAGGATAGAAGATATAAGAGGTCTTGTTTTAGACCTGATGTTATAGAGACAAGGAATAAAGAGGTGCATTGTGGATTTTAACGGTATTGTAGGGCAGAATGAAATAGTTGAGGCATTAAAAGCTCAAATTAAAAACAATAAAATAGGACATGCATACATTTTTTCAGGGCCTTCAGGAATAGGAAAGAGGACAATGGCAGAAGTTTTTTCTTCAATATTGCTCTGTTCCGATCAGGGGAGTACAAAGCGTTGTGGCAGTTGTCAATCATGTCTTCTCTTCGATAACAATTCGAATCCAGACTATTATGTGCTTGAAGCCGAAGAAGCAAGTATTAAAATAGAGGGAATAAGAAATATGTTGCATCATATTTCCACAAGACCCCTCTACTCTGGGCGTAAGATATATTTAATACCAGAGGCTGAAAAGATGACCGTACAAGCTCAAAATTGCCTTTTAAAAACCCTTGAGGAACCGCCAGATTATACAACCATTATACTTACTGTAGTGAGCTATGAGAGTTTATTGGAGACTATACGTTCGAGATGTGTGAGATATAATTTTAAAAAGAATACTTTTTCCGAGGTAAGAGAATTTTTAAAGGTGCGGTTTGGAGCTAATATTGATGGAATTGATTATGCAACATCCTATTCAGATGGTGTAATAGGAAGGGCTTTGGATATTTGGGAGTCGGACGGATTCAAGGAGATGCGTGATAAGCTTTTTGACATTATTTTGAAGCTTAATGAATCAAAGCTTATAGATGTATTTAATGTGTATAGCTTTTTTGATGATAATAAGGACATAATTGATTCTGTACTTGATTTAATGCTTGTTTTTTACAGGGATTTTTTAGTTTTTAGAAAGACTGGAAATGAAAATGTGTTGATTAATTCAGATAAAAAGGATATTATATTAAATAATATGGGTAGGTTTTCGGAAGAAAAGTTGCACCATAATATAAAGGTTATTGAAAACGCTTACAGCAATATTAAACGTAATGCCAATTATCAACTGGCTATAGAGGTTATGCTTATGAAACTTCAGGAGGAAGGTCTATAATGGTAAAGGTGGTTGGAGTAAGATTTAAAAAGGCAGGGAAAATATATTATTTTGACCCTGATGAATTGATTATAGATTTGCACGAGAATGTTATAGTTGAGACTGCACGAGGTGTGGAATTCGGGGAAGTAGTGGTACCTAATACGGAGATTTCCGAGGGTGAAGTTGTATCGCCTTTAAAGAAGGTTATCAGGATAGCAACTCCCGAGGACAAAGTTCACTATGAAGAGAATATTGCTAAGGAAAAAGAGGCAATAGAGATTTGTCTTCAAAAGATTGAACACCACAATCTTGATATGAAGCTTATTGATGTAGAATATACATTTGACAATAACAAGGTTTTGTTTTATTTCACTGCTGATGGCAGAGTGGATTTCAGGGAACTGGTTAAAGACTTGGCATCGGTATTCAGGACGAGAATAGAGTTAAGGCAGATAGGTGTAAGAGATGAGGCAAAAATGATGGGGGGCTTGGGAGTTTGTGGTCGGGTGCTTTGTTGCAACTCCTTTTTGGGTGATTTTCAGCCTGTATCCATAAAAATGGCAAAAGAGCAAGGCTTGTCTCTCAATCCGACGAAAATATCGGGGGCTTGCGGGAGGCTTATGTGCTGTTTGAAATATGAACAGGAGGCCTATGAGGAAATAATAGGAAGAGTGCCTAAGGAGGGTGCTATTGTTGCGACACCTGAAGGACAGGGAGTTGTGATGGCTATAAGCCTCTTGAAGGAAATGATAAAGGTTAAGCTTGATAAGGGTAATGAAACCGATCTGAAAATATATAAGGCAAGTGAAGTTAAGATTATAAAAGATGTGGTTCATGTGCAAGAAACAGAAGAAATTAATATAGATGAACTGAAACATTTGGAAGACTAATGTTCGTGTAATTCAAAGAGTTTTTATAAGTTCGTATAAAAAAGATAATTTATATAAAAAAGAGTTTTCTTTCTTGAAAATTGATGGTAGAATAGAAAAGTCATTAGTACTAAGTAATTTTAGGTATAGACTAAAATGTAAATTAAATATTTTTTATAGGAGGTGTACCGATTATGGCATATTTTATTAAAGATTCATGTATAAGTTGTGGTGCATGCGAATCAGAGTGCCCGGTATCTTGCATTTCAGCGGGCGATAGCATTTATGTGATTGATGAAGATGCCTGCATTGATTGTGGAGCGTGTGCAAATGTTTGTCCAGTTGATGCTCCTGAACAGAAATAAAAGATTGTAAAGGGGAGTTAAGAGAAGAATTTGTTCTTTATCTTGCTCCTTTTTTGTTATCATATTTGCTAAGGAATGAGTAAAATAATGTAATGTAAGGTGTTTTTAGATTGAATATAAATCTTTATGATGATGAAAGAATAGACGATTTACAATATAAGGGCTTAAAGCTCATACAAAAGAAAGGTGGTTTTTGTTTCGGGCTTGACGCTGTATTAGTTGCGAATTTTGCAGATGTAAAAAAAGGCGACAGCGTAATAGATTTAGGTACCGGCACAGGTATAATCCCTATACTTATAGCAGGTAAGACTGAAGCTACTGCTGTTATCGGACTTGAGATCCAGAATGAAATGGCGGATATGGCGAAAAGAAGTGTTGAGATGAATAGTCTTGGTGACAGGGTCAGGATTGTATCAGGAGACATCAAAAACAGTGTTGAGAATTTTGGTGCGTCAAGTTTTAATGTGGTTGTCACCAACCCTCCATATATGAATCATGGCGGAGGATTGTTAAATACAAGTGACACAAAGGCTATATCAAGGCATGAGATACTATGTACTTTGGAAGATGTAATAAAGGCTTCCGGGAGGCTTTTGATACCGGGAGGGCAGTTTGCAATGGTTCACAGACCCGACAGACTTGCGGATATAGTTTGGCTTATGCGCAAGTATGAGATAGAGCCGAAATATTTGAGATTTGTGTATCCTTCACCATATAAAAAAGCCAATCTTTTGCTGATAAAGGGGTCAAGGCAGGGCAGACCTCAGCTTAAAATGATGGAGCCATTATATGTGTACGATGAAAAAGGAAACTTTTCAAAGGAAATTAATGAAATTTATTGCAGAGAGGTAGAGGATATTGAGTAGTAAAGGTATGCTATATCTGGTTGCAACACCAATAGGAAATATGGAAGACATAACATTAAGAGCTGTAAGAATCCTTGGTGAAGTTGATCTGATTGCGGCAGAAGATACGAGACAGGCACTTAAGCTTTTGAATCATTTAAATATTAAGAAAGCGCTCGTTAGCTATCATGAGCATAACAAGATGTCTAAGAGTCACTTTTTGATTCGGGAGATGGAAGAAGGAAAAAGCATTGCTCTGGTTTGTGACGCAGGAACGCCGGGTATATCCGACCCCGGGGAAGACCTTGTGAAACAGTGCATTGAAAATGGGATCAATGTTACAATGGTGCCCGGACCGGTAGCGGCTGTTACTGGATTGGTATTGTCAGGATTTCCTGCAGGAAGGTTTGTTTTTGAGGGATTTCTTCCAACTAATAAAAGGGTCAGGAAAGAACGCCTTCAGTCTCTTATGGATGAAATAAGAACCATCGTTCTTTATGAAGCTCCCCATAAGCTTATCTTTACGCTCAAAGATTTGTATGAAGCTTTTGGCAATAGAAAAATAGCATTAGCCCGGGAACTTACAAAGAAGTTTGAGGAGATAATAAGGTGTACCATATCCGAAGCAATGGCATTGTATCAGCAGCAATCTCCAAGAGGAGAGTATGTTTTGATTGTTGAAGGAGCAGACGAGAAAAAGCTTTTGTTAGAAGAAAAAAGCAAATGGGATACTATGAGTATATCGGATCATTATAATATGTACCTTTCTGAGGGCTTGGACAAAAAGGATGCAATGAAAAGGGTTGCAAAAGACAGGGGAATAAGTAAAAGGGAAGTATACAATGAATTGATTTAGGTCTCTTTCATTTTACTCCAAGAGGCCTAACAAAAAGCTTCAGGACATTGAGTCCCTTGCTTTTTGCCGGATTTCCTTTCAGGAAATGGCTATAATAAAAGGAGTCTAAATTTTATTCAGACTCCTTTTATTATAATACTTTGCAAACTATTTCTTCAATTCTCTCATGCAATCTGGGCAAATGTTTTTGCCTTTGTATACAGCTACGTCTTTAGCATTGGCGCAGAAAATACAAGCAGGCTCATACTTCTTAAGAATGATAGTTGCACCGTCAACGTAAATTTCGAGAGCATCCTTTTCAGCAATGTCAAGAGTCCTTCTAAGTTCGATTGGTAGAACAACTCTCCCTAATTCGTCAACTTTTCTTACGATACCTGTAGATTTCATAAATTATCCTCCTTCGATATTACAGTATTCGACAAACTTTGCATTTCTATCGTACCATAAATGCCAATAATAGTCAACAGTTATTTTTATGTTTTTCAAGAAAATACAAATATAATTTAAGGCTTTGTTAGAATAAAATACAAAGCCTTATTCTAGATGCCTTAGCGTGAAATAATAGATTTAAAATTGGGTATCCTTGATTAGTATTCAATTATATTTTTGAGGCATAATCTCAAAAAGCAAAGATAAATATAATTCCATATATATAATTTATTTGACCAGAGTACCAG
>CAYPCH010000003.1:41649-53119 GCA_964409165.1 uncultured Oscillospiraceae bacterium
AAAAGCAAAGATAAATATAATTCCATATATATAATTTATTTGACCAGAGTACCAGTGACCCTTAATAAAATTCATTTTTAGGATGTGAGCACAAACAGAAAAGTGTATTTTTAACATTATGAAAAATCAGAAAGCAGTTATGTAAAAAGTACTAGGTTATAAAGCAAATATAGTAGATAAAAGGGGGGTTATCTAATAATTTACTGGTAAATGCAATAAACCCAACAAAGCATAGTATATGACTAAATTCGACAAAAAATCTCTATTACATTGGCATATGTTTGGAGCACTTGTATTAAAAGTCTTTTTCAAGTTATTTTCTCTAACTTTGTATTGGCATATATGCTTGGAACACCTCATATAAATTATTAGATATCACAGATAGTATAAGAGGTTTTTGCAGTGCTAAACTATATTTGGTTTGGAATGCTGGTTGTAGGGTTTATAGTAGGTATAATGAACGGAAGGATTGAAGAAGTAACACAGGCGGTTGTGGATTCATCTAAAACCGCAATAGAAATAAGCATAGGGCTTATGGGGATAATGTGTCTTTGGACCGGCCTTATGGGAATTGCTGAGAAAAGCGGAATTATAAGAGGAATATCAAAACTTGTGCGGCCTGTAATTAAGTTTCTGTTTCCCGGAATACCTAAGGATCACCCTGCTACAGGAGCAGTAGTAATGAACCTTACGGCCAACTTTTTAGGACTTGGGAATGCAGCAACCCCTTTGGGTTTGAAGGCAATGAATGAGCTTCAGAAACTCAATAGGCAAAAAGATACTGCAACAAATGAAATGAGTATGTTTCTTGTTTTAAATACTGCATGTATTCAGTTTATTCCTACGACAATCATTGCTCTTAGGGCGGCATCGGGGTCAAAGAACCCTACGGAAATCATAGGTACAATCTGGGTTGCCACCATTTGTGCAACCATCTCAGGTGTTATTGCGGCAAAAATATTTTCATTGTTTACGAAAAATAAGCTCAGGAGAGGCAGAGCATGAATATAGTAAAAGATTTGTCTTCATATGCAATACCTGCAATATTTCTTCTCATATTGACGGCAGGTATATATAAAGATGTTAAAGTTTATGATGTGTTTCTTGAAAGTGCAAAGGAAGGTATAACAACCGTTATGAAGATTATTCCCCCCCTTGTTGGACTTATAGTTGCCGTAGGGGTCTTCAGGGCATCCGGGGCTCTTGAACTGGTGGTTTATGCAACTAGACCTATGACAAGTCTTTTGAAAATACCTTCAGAGAGTGTACCTTTGGTTTTTATGAGGCCAATTTCAGGAAGTGCATCTCTTGCGCTGGTGTCAGATATATTTAAAGTTCATGGTCCGGATTCCTTTGTAGGAAGAGTCACATCAACTCTTATGGGCTCAACCGAGACCATATTTTATACACTTGCAGTATATTTTGGTTCTGTGGGCATAAAAAATATACGATATACACTTGTCGCGGCTCTGATAGCTGACCTGGCAAGCGTTATCGCATCAGTGTGGATTTGCAGGATTGTTTTCGGCGGATAACGTATTAAAGCTTTAAACTTAATTTGAAACGGACTTTCAAACAAGATTTTCAAACAGACTTTCAAAGAGCAGAAAGCCTGAAGAACCTTATAATTTTATACAAATTGTAATACAGGTTTATATTGTCACCGCCAATTTTAAGCAAATTCGCGCTTGCAATTTTATTCATGCCTGAGGATGCAAGTGGGTCGGAAAGATACATGGAGATCATTCTCTTTATCATGGTTTTATGAAATTCGGGGTATTTGAGGGTATTGCAGCTTTCAAATGATTTTTCTATAAAAAACGAAAGCCTTTCTTCACACTCTTTTAGATTTTTATAATAATAAGTAAAGTTCAATTCTCCCAACATTATATCCTGCTGTGAATTTATAAATTGGCCAAGTGTTGTTTGGAGACCGCAAATCCATGGAAAATAAGCGTTGCAGGTATTCTCAATTTCTTTGGGGGTGAGATTTTTATCATAGGATAGTGCAAACAGTACAAAGGTAAGAAGGGAAGAACCCGCAGCTGAACAAAATTCCCATGCGCTTACATCAGGAAAGCTGTCTTTGTATTTTTCGGTCCATGACAACAACCTGTTTTCACGAACAGTCCTGTCCGAATAGGAGAGTATATGCAAATCGGTATAAAATTGAACATATTTTTTTATAAAGCCCATGGCAAGGCTGTATGAATGAGGTTTTATCACCTGAAACCTGCATTCTTCGACAAGTCTGTTAAGATGGATCATATATTTTTCTTTTTTCAAGTTAAGCAAATTGTTCATTTTACGTTTACAGTCAACAGCATCCCTGAATGAAACGAAGAGACTTGAGATGAAAGCGTCGTTTTTAAATTCGTCTTTACAGGTTATAAGCAAATTAATATAACGGCCTATTTCGTGAAATGTTGTAATAAACTTTAAGTAGCTTTTTGAATTGACCCCGGGATATAAGGCAAAAATGCTACCGTCACGGATAAGATACCTGTCAGAAATTCTTTCTGAACCATCACCTGACATACGTTCATAAATTGATTGATGCCTAGAGAGCATCCGGTCAGTTTTGGGAAATACCCTGTTCGTATGATTTATTATCAGACCTGTGCCTTTAGAGTACTTTACTTCCATAATCCAATCCCTCCTAATAAAAATCTTTTTGCATACATACATATCATTTTCCCCATTATATGACTTTGTAGTATTCATTATGCCACACAAGTAGGGACGGTTCTTGACTTGCCTGTAAAATTATAGTAAAATACTAAAGCGGAGGTGATTAATATGCCCAGGCATGCGAGAACAAAGGGCGAGTTCAGTATATACCATATAATACAACGTGGTAATGAGAGGAAGAATCTGTTTAAGTCGGACAAGGATAAATTGAAATTTCTGCATACGTTGGACAAAATGAAAAACAAATATAATTTTTTGGTTTATGCGTATTGCCTGATGGATAATCACGTTCATATGATAATTGATGATAATGGTAACGATATATCTAAAATAATTAAGAGCATGAATGTTAGTTACGCCTATTACTTCAATAATTCGTACAACAGGTGCGGACACTTGTTTCAGGATCGTTTCAAGAGCGAACTTATATATGATGACAGGTACATGCTTGAGGCAAGCAAATACATCCATAACAATCCTGTTAAGGCCGGAATGGTTAAAAGACCGCAGGATTACAGATGGAGTAGTTATAATATTTATACAGGCAAACAAAAGGAATTTGGCGAAATTGTAGAATGTAACAAAGTACTTGGGATTATTTCCGAGAATAGAATTAATGCTGTGAGAAAGTATATTGAGTATACAGCTAAAGAAGAAATGGAATTTGAAATTATGGATGTAGATGAAAATGTGGATGCAGTAAAGAGAACCAACAGTAGCTTTATAGACTCTATCGGTCAGGCTGAAGACCGTATTAAACTGATATTAAAAGAAAATAATCTTTCATTTGAGCTATTGTTAAAAAATAATGAAGTACGAGACAAAACGATTAGGGAAATAAGGAAAAACTCATGTCTCACGTTAAAGCAAATTGGTAAAATTTTTGGAGGAATCAGTGAGTCCAGGGTGAGCAGGATACTAAAAAATGGATGAGGAGCAAGTCAAGAACCGTCCCCGACTTGCGCCTGACTTGCGTTAGGTTGGTTATAATAATATAATAATAGCACAGTATTATGCTAAGGAGGCATTTTTAAATGGATAAAAAGACGTTTTATATCACGACGCCTATTTACTATCCCAGTGATAAATTACATATAGGGCACTCTTATACAACTGTTGCAGCTGATGCGACTGCAAGGTACAAAAGGCTCCGGGGATATGATGTAATGTTTCTGACAGGAACAGACGAGCATGGACAGAAGATACAGAGAAAAGCGGAAGAAAAGGGTGTGACACCAAAACAGTATGTTGACGAGATTGTAGCTGGAATAAGAGAACTCTGGAAGCTTATGAAAATTACAAACGACCGATTTATACGAACTACCGACAAGCACCATGAAGAGACTGTTCAGAAAATATTTAAAAAACTTTATGACCAAGGGGATATTTACAAGAGTGAATATGAAGGTTGGTACTGTACTCCATGTGAGTCTTTCTGGACCAAGACACAGCTTGTGGAAGGGAAATGTCCCGACTGTGGGCGTGATGTGGAGATTACAAAGGAGGAAAGCTACTTTTTCAGACTCTCTAAGTATCAGGATAGGCTTATAAAGCACATAGAGGAGAATCCAGAGTTTATACAGCCGGTATCAAGGCAGAATGAAATGTTGAATAATTTTCTTCGACCCGGGCTTGAAGACCTCTGTGTTTCGAGGACAACTTTTGATTGGGGTATCCCGGTAACCTTTGATGATAAACATGTGGTTTATGTGTGGATAGATGCTCTGTCAAACTATATTACAGCTCTCGGATATATGTCGGAAGACGATTGTGCATATAAAGGATATTGGCCGGCAGATGTGCATCTTGTAGGAAAGGAAATTGTACGTTTCCACACCATAATCTGGCCAGCAATGTTGATGGCGCTTGGAGAACCTCTCCCGAAACAAATATACGGGCATGGATGGCTCCTTTTGGAAGGCGGTAAAATGTCCAAATCCAAAGGGAATGTGGTAGACCCTGTTATACTGGTTGAGAAATACGGACTAGACGCGATCAGATATTTTCTTTTAAGGGAAGTGCCCTTTGGGTCAGATGGTGTGTTTTCCAATGAGGCATTAATCAACAGAATCAACTCGGATCTTGCAAATGATCTTGGAAATCTGGTAAGCAGAACTGTTGCAATGATAGATAAATACTTTGAAGGAACAATTCCTGAAGAAAGACAGACAGGAGATTTTGACGAAGATCTAAAGAAAGTAATAATGGAAACACCGCAGAAGGTTGAGCAGCTTCTTGACAGGCTACAGTTCAGTTCTGCACTTACTGAGATATGGAAAGCAATATCAAGAACAAATAAGTATATAGACGAGACTATGCCGTGGAAGCTGGCAAATGACCAATCCAACAAAAACAGGCTGGCAGAAGTCATGTATAATCTCGCAGAAGGTATAAGGATTATTTCAATTCTTATACAGCCTTTTATGCCTGAGACTCCAGAGAAGATCTGGCATCAGATGGGGCTTAATGACAGTGGGAATGTATCGTGGGAAAGCTCTAAAACTTGGGGAGGATATCCCAAAGCGGTAAAAGTAAGCAAGTCTGATGCTCTATTCCCTAGGATCGACATTAAGAAGGAAATGGAAGAATTAGAGAAGCTCACTTCCAAAGTTGATGACTCAAAGAATGTTGCAAATAGTGCTGCAAAGAATGCTACAAATAATGTTTCAAAATCCTGTGAAAAGGGCGATAAAGGTGAAAACGTCGAAAGCAGTTTTATAACTATAGAGGATTTTGCAAAAATAGACTTAAGGGTTGCTAAAGTTTTAGAGGCCTCAAGGGTGGAAGGCGCCGATAAGCTCCTAAAACTAAAGCTTGAGATGGGGAACGAAATAAGACAGGTTGTTTCCGGCATCGCAAAGCATTATTCCCCCGATGAACTTACTGGGAAATATGTAATATTGGTAGCAAACTTAAAACCGGTAAAACTTCGCGGTATTGAGTCCCAAGGGATGATTCTTGCTGCATCAAATGACAAGGACTTGGTGCTTGCTACAATTGACAAGGCAATTGACAGCGGTGCAAGTGTTAAATAGAAAAGGAGAAGACAATGCTTTTTGATTCACATGCTCATTATGATAATGAGAGGTTTGCCGATGACAGACATGAAATAATAAAAAAGGCTTATGACAGCGGAGTTTCATATATCCTGAATCCTTCTTCAGATATTGAGTCTTTAGCCGCGAGTGTTTCTCTGGCTCATGAGTTTGAATTTGTATATGCCGCAGTTGGTGTTCACCCCCATGAGGTGAAAAATATGAATGATAACACTCTTGCAGTGATTGAAGAATATGCAAAGGATAAAAAGGTTGTTGCAATAGGGGAGATAGGGCTTGATTATCACTATGATCATTCTCCCAGGGAACTTCAGAAGCATTGGTTCGCACAGCAGATTAATCTTGCCAAAAAGCTTGATTTGCCGATAATAGTACACGACAGGGATGCCCATGAAGACACAATGAACTTGATTAGGTCAGAGGACGCAAAAACCGTGGGAGGAGTTTTTCACTGCTTTGCAGGCAGTGTTGAAATGTCGAGAGAGCTACTTGACAATAACTTTTACATATCAATAGGAGGTGCGGTTACTTTTAAGAATGCAAGAAGAATTGTAGAAGTAATTAAGTATGTACCTATTGAACGGCTATTGATTGAGACTGACAGCCCGTACCTTACTCCCGAACCTTTCAGAGGAAAGCGGAATTACTCGGCGTATGTAAGGGTTGTTGCTGAGAAAATATCAGAGATAAAGGGTATGGAATTTGATAAGGTTGCGGATATTACGTTAAACAATGCAAAAAAACTGTTCAGGATAAAATAAAAGCCCTAGGATAATTCTGGGATAATGCAGATAACATAATTATCACATATTTACCTTCGATACATATAATGATAATGAATATTGCAGAAAATGTACCGGAGGTAATTTTATTATGGAAAAAAATAAGACTGCTAAAAATGAAGAAGCTGCTACTGAAGCGATATCACAAGCAACAAATGCTGGAAGGATGGAGCAGGTGGCTAATGCGTATCAGACTCCTCAAATGCCGAATATTCCACAGATACCCAGTACACATCAAATAGCACAAATGCCTCAGATGCCACAGATGTCGCAAATGCCGCAGATACCAAATATGCCCAATGTGCCCAATGTGCCCAATGTGCCCAATGCATCCAATATGCCCAATGCATCCAATATGCCTAATGTGGCTAATATTTCTCAGACACCGCAAATGTCGCAACAGATGCAACAGATGTCACCACAGATGCAATACATGCCTCAAATGATGCAGACACCTGTGATGTGTTGTCCTTACCTGATGAATATGCAGTGCCCGATGATGAATTGTCCTGAATATATGGGAATGAATCAGGTTATGATGAGTCCGTATTCTGCCAATTACCCATATGATGCAACTCCTTCCTACTCTTCAAACCCTTATGCAGTGAATCAGGGCATGTATACTATGGGAGGAAGTCAGTATTAGTGCAGACAGTTTTGTGATATCCTGGCTTTTTACATACAGTCAGGCTGTTCTGAATCCATCAGGGTAAAAGTAAGGTATATTTCATTCATTCCTAATGTAATCAGAATTGGTGCAAATTAAGAAGCTGGGAAAATTATATAAATTCCCCAGCTTCTTAAACTGCCTTTAAGTCAAAAAACTATTTGCAAATTCACTGATTTAGAAAGCTCCGTCATACGATACACCAGGTTGAGGTGTTTTTCCCTTAGCTCTGAACAATTCGCTCAAAGTGACAAAGCTGTAGCCTTGTTGCTGAAGGTTTGGAATTATAATATCAAGAGCTTCAGGTGTTGGGTGATTTCCTGGCTGAGTACAATGCATTAATACAATAGAGCCGTCTCTAACGCCATTTAGTACTATGTTTGCCCTTGCTTGGGCTGTTGTTGCAGATCCCCCGTTCCAGTCCTGTGCTATTACACCTACTACGAAGGGTAATTTTATAGTTGATGTCATAGAACCACCTACTGATAGATTCGGTGCACGGAAGAACTTGGGTGCTGAACCTGTATACTGCTGTATAGCAGAATTACACTGATTAATCTCCTGGGTTAATTGTGAAGCTGACATACCATTCATACCTTGGTGGCTCCATGAATGGTTTCCAATTTCATGACCCTCACTTACAATTCTTCTCATAACTGAATCAGCAGAACTGATTTTATTTCCGATAACCATAAAGGTAGCTTTAGCATTGTATTTTTTCAATTTATCAAGTACCAAACCTGTTTGGCTACTTGGACCGTCGTCAAATGTTAATGCAACTACCTTATTGTATGTAGGAGGTGTTGTAGCAACCGGCGGTCTTGTCGGAGTAGGTCCAACCGGCGGTGTTGTTGGTGTTGACTGTTGTGCAGGGAAGACTGTTATCTGTCCAAGCAAATATTTCTTAATCAGAGCATAGTCTGTAGAATTTACCGTACCGTCCCCATTAACATCTCCGGCAACATTTCCTTTGGATGACGGGAATGTTGTGATTGTCTGAAGTATATACCTCTTAACAATAGCGTAGTCTGTTGAGGTTACGTTGCCATCTCCATCTACATCGCCGTAGGTTACATTTCCGGCAGGTGGATTGGTATATGTCGGAGGATTAGTGTTGACACTTCCTGTACCAAATACAAAGTTATCAAAGTTGACAGGACCTGTAAATCTCAAGTAAAGGTCTTTTACACCTGAGAGTCCGCTAACGGTTGTGGACATTTCCTCATATGCATCCCAATCACCTGTTCCTCTAACTGACAAAGTTCCTGCAAGAGTACCTGATGCACTGCCTGTCCTTATTTCAATGTTTGAAGGCGAGCTGTTTCCATTTGCAACTGTTGCTGTAAATGAACTGGCTCCGCTACCAAAGTTCACATTGCCAAACATTATTGAGTCACCACTTTCAATATAACCGACACCGTTTCCGATATTCTCAAGTGTTGAAGAGCTCATAGAGTCAAAGTTTTCAGCTTCCATCCTTGTAAATGCACTCTTCTGAGAAGGTGGTGTAGTCGGTCCAGGTGGTGTAGTATTTTGCGGAGGATTAGTGGAGCCGCCCATAGTAAGATTCATTTTAGTCATATCAGCTTTTCCGCTACTCTGATATCCTTCTACAACCATAGACACCTCATATAGTTTTCCCATCTTCATACCTTTAGCTTCCCAAGCTTTAAAATGTTCGTGAACACTTATTGTTCCGCTTGTTTTTTTGGAAGTCCTGATACTCCAGTACTGCTGGAAAGTTGCTGTACCTATAATGGATGGCTGATTTGTTCTTGTAGTTTCATAAATTTCATATGTACCGCCATCAACACTTACGGTTCCCTTTACAGGATAATTTCCTGGTGGTTTCCATGTGCCGTAGCTTTCAATTATGTAGTATTCTACCAGCGGACTTTCAGTCCATCCGTAAACAGACATGTAAGAATTACCGTTTGGTTGGTAGTTGCAAGCATAATCAATTACAATATTTCCGTAATCCTGATATGTCTTTGTGGAACCAAGTTTCTTTCCTGTACGGAATAATATATTATTGATATTACTCCATGAGCAACTGAATGAACCTCCACCGTTTAATGTCATGGTTCCGGTTCCGTTGTCCTTCCAGTATTCGTAGTCGTAGCCGTCAAAATTACCGGTTGCATTTGATGTGAAAGTCGGTCCGGCATATACATTTATGGCAAGCAAACTAAATAAGATGGTAAAACACATTAAAACCGACAAGATTAATTTGATTTTTTGTTTCACTTTACGCTCCCCTTTCTTTTTATTAACTCAACTTTCCCACTTATAGTATTTTAAGGCTCTGGTTGCTCACAAGTTAAGGGCAAAAAGTTTACTTTTTGACCGCGGCGAGCAATGCTACGTTAGTGGCAAAGAGCCCATGAATACTGTGGGAAAGTTGAGTTATTAATATATAAGATAAAAGTATTATGAACAAGTAACCTCCTCTCCAATAACCGTAATTTATATAATCATCTACATTATGTAGATATTTATAACAAAAGCATATTTATAGAAAAAACATAAAAGTTAAATACAATAATCAAAGTTAAATACAATAATCCGCAAAAAGCATTAATACGTCAACAAATTACCGGAGTTCAGAATTTCAAATCCCAGCGGTCTATGACATAAATTATTGCATCTATATATGAGCTATACGGCAAATCTTTGTTAATATAGGAGGTCATTTTAAAGAAGTTATACGACAAAAGGTACTTCTATTAATTTCTAAGTAAATGTGCAAGATAAATACGAGTATAATTACTTCATGATAAACTATTTTTTTGACCCTATACTTATATTATGGAAGTATTATGGAGCCTTATCAAGTAAAAATGTTGCTCTGTTATTTCGAAATCTTGCACTCGCGTGAAAATTATTAAGATTTTAACCTCCAACCATATTATAATAGAGAAACTATCAGGTTTTGCCTCCAAACTCCTGAAAGCGCGTTCATAAACTATTCAGAAAACAAAAATACTACCACATGGAAAATAAAGGGCACATAGTAAAAAAGGAGTAAAAAAGAAAAACAACTGATGTGTTTTTCAGATATGGTAATACAGATATGCCTCATTGATTTTTAGGCTAGAGCATGCAATAATAAAGTATAACTTATCTGTTCTAAACTATTTTGAGTCTCTGAGTATATTATGCTATTATTATAAAGTCTTATCAAGCATTAACTATTTTAATTATTTCGAAATCTTGCACTTACATAAGTTATGGGCGGGGTGTTTTAGGTGACAAATATAAAATTGAAAAAAGTAAGCATAAGTGATGAAGATATTGCACCGAGGGTATTGACAGCAGCTACGTATTCTTACACCAAGGAAATGCCGAAAGGATACCGTTTGCAGGACAGGTATGTGTATGATTATGAGTTCGAGTTGATAACTTACAGTGATGGCGGTTCAATGATTATTGACAATGAGATATACAATATTAAAAAAGGGGATATAGTATTTAGAAAACCAGGGCAGTATACGCAGGGAATTATGCCTTATAGTTGTTATCTTATATGTGTTGATATGCTTAGCAATACATGTAAAATTCCTCATGGGTATTATATATATAATAAGCAGGAGTATCAGAATTATTATCAAAACCCCATTTTTGAAAGGATTCCAACAATTTTTCATCCTGTAAACATTGAAAAAGGTTTACATATTTTTGAGTCAATATTGAAGGAATTTATTACTCCGTCACCTGTTGCCCAGCTGTCTGTGAAAGCAAATATACTAAATCTGATATGCTATCTTTATCAGGATTCAACCGACCCTTTTATAAATAATATGGTTCCGCTATCCCATCACTTCAATACCATCAAAGAAGTTGTCGAATACATTGAAAACAATCTGGATAATAAGATACTTTTGAATGACTTTACAAATATTACAAATTTGAGCCCAAGCTATTTTCATAAAGTTTTCACAAAGACTTTGGGAATAACTCCCCATGAGTTTATACTCAAATGCAGGATAGACAAAGCAAAGAAACTTCTTACAAGAACAAGTTTTACAATTTTAGAGATTTCAGCGAAATGCGGTTTTGAAAATGCACCTTATTTCAGTTATGTTTTTAAAAAGCATACAAAGTTTACACCTCTCGAATTCAGAAAGAAGCATAGTTACATATAATCACCGCAGTTCTAAAGATCAAGAAGCAGTCTTTTTAAAAGTGCATAATCTGTTGAATTTATTGCTCCATCGTTGTTTACGTCACCATTTTGAAGAGGAGTCAATGGAGGTATATTATTGCCAAGATGT
>CAYPCH010000003.1:53219-63198 GCA_964409165.1 uncultured Oscillospiraceae bacterium
GTTTACGTCACCATTTTGAAGAGGAGTCAATGGAGGTATATTATTGCCAAGATGTCTTTCTTTTGCCGGGTTTGTACCGCTCAGAGTGTCTGAACCGACAGAAGGCCAAGGCATGGAACCAAAGAAAGCAGGCTTTGACGTAAGATAATATGATAAAGGCAGTGATCGGTTGTGGATACTGGGTTCCCATATGATGGAGCCATTTATATAATTACCGTGTATAAGTAAAGTTGAAGGGTCTATATTATGAGGATAACGGGAATCTGTGTCCCATAGAATACCGTATTTTACAAACTCATTACCAATTATGTTCTGATAATCCCTGAGTCCTTGCAGAAGGATTCAGTCCAGAGCTGTAAGTTATTCTTAAGGGTTCGTCAATTGTTACAGTATTTCCTGAAACATAAACAATCTTTGCTATTTGCCCGACAGCATAATCAGCCCAACTCTGTTTCCAGTTCTGCATCGTATACATTATGGAAGGGTCGTTGTCCTGCTGTATTTCAATGTACCTCCCCGGAGCAAAGCCTGTAGCATCGGACACAATAAGCTCTTTTGAGCCTTTTTCAAAGCCGCCTGTCAGTTTTGTCCAGGTTCCCCTCTTATAAGTTATAATTTCAAAAGCATTAGAAGAATGGTCGATGAGAAGCCGGGTTTTATCGGGACCTTCACCGCGAAAGACTACAGGCTTGTTAATTGAAAAACCTGATTTTACGAGGTAATCACCTTCGGGAATTATAATTGCTCCGCCGTCGGTTACAGATTCAATTGCTTTTGAAAATGCTTCAAAATTGTTTGTAACGCCATCACCTTTTGCACCGAAATCAAGCACGTTTGCACAAACCGGTCTGTCGGGTATCCCGCCTTCTATTCCCGGATTCCACACAATATCCTTCCCATAAACTTCAGCGGCGTATGTCAGTGTACACATATATAAGTTTACTATCAGTATACTGGAAAAAGCAATGAAAGGAAAAAATCGAGGCATGTCTGATCAACTCCCGTAAAACAATTCCTATATTTATTTTACAGTAAACAGGTGTTTTAAACAAGGCTTAAATGTTAATTAAGGATTAGAGGATATTATGGAGATAAACTGTTTACAGAACATTACAGACGTTATATAATAACAGTGTAGCTTTAATTTCATGAATACCCGAATTTTATGATTGTATCCGTATTATACACTTATCAGCTCTATTTGCAGTACTTTTCATTGTTAAATAATCAAACTGATTTTATTTTTATATAGGGGGAATTTGTATGAAAGAAAAAAGATTAACTTTCAGTGCTGTGATTGTTGTTACCTTTATTTTGCTCTTGAGCTTCAGCAGTATTTTTGCGGCACAAGAAATTATAGGTGATGTTAATGGAGACGGTTCGGTCAACAGTTCTGACATGGCATTGATGAAAAGATTTTTGCTTGGTACTGTTACAGACTTGCCTGTTGATGATGAAATGTGGGTTGCCGATACAAATGGGGATGACAGCATTAATAGTACCGATTATGCTCTTTTGAAGAGATATATTTTAGGTACAATAGACAAATTTCCAAAAGAATCTGCGTTGACAACACCACCGCAAACAACGCCGCCACAGACAACACCACCGCAGACAACACAACCCCAATTGACACCTGTTAAAACCGATGCATACCCTGACTGGGACAAAGAGCGTTCAAGCTATGCAACTTATACAGGCTCTGGATATACAGGCGGCGCGTCTTTGCTTGACCCAACTCCTCCAGATAAGGAAATAACGGCATTAAACCCGGAGGATTACAACAGCTACGGTATAGCGGCGGCACTAGCTGGTGCATATCTTGAGGTTACGGGAGAAAAAGGAAGCACTGTTGTATTTGTAAATGATTTGTATCCAGAAGGGGCACCTGGAGCGCTGGATCTTTGCCCGACCTCTTTTGATAAAATTGGCGATATGCTTGCCGGGAAAATTGATATAAGCTGGCATTTGGTAGCGGCACCTGTAACAGGAAATGTTTCCTACAGGATAAAGGAAGGTACCACTATAGCATGGTTTGCCATACAGGTCAGAGACCACAAGTACCCTGTTCTTAAAATGGAGTATTATAAAGATGGTGAGTGGATAAATATGGAAAAGATGCCTTGGAACCACTTTGTAGGCAGGGATATTGATACAACAACTCCCAAAATAAGAATAACAGATATAAGGGGATATGTTCTTGAGGATGTGGTTGACAGCATTCCCGGACATAATGAAGCGACGGGCGAAGCTTACATCGTACCCGGCAGTGTCCAGTTCCCGGATTGAATTAATGATTAAGCTTTTCAAGAGGTCTAATTTAACCTCCCCCGGTACAGTATTTTGAACCGGGGGGGGAGTATAGAACTTCCAGGGTTAACTTATAATTGCAATTTTAAAATTTACTCTTGGCACTTCACTTTCTTTTAGGTTGTGGAACATATTCCATATGTAGGGCGTACCTTTTACAATCCTGAAAATACAAACATCGGATTGAACTCCTGCGCGCGCAATATTATTTAAAAGCCATGCTCTTTCCTTATAAAGTCTGTTTTCAAGTTCTTTATCATCAAGGATTTCCACTGTTCCGGTTACTCTAAGGATTTCGAAATTGACCGGATCATTTGCATTGCGGATAAAAGCCACTTCAACTCTAGAATTCTCCTTAATCTGGCGATACAAAATCTTTATAGCATCCAATATAATATATCATAAAATAGTGTTTTATGTAATTTATATTTATAAATATGTAGCAATTATTTGTAATTTAGGATAAAATACTGCTGATGTAATAATAACAGTCATTAAAAATGTTGCAAATGCGTTTCTTTATATAACCATATGTTATAATTATGTGCTGATTCAAATAATATGCATTAGGGGGGAATAACTTAATGAACGGTTTTTTAGATAAAAACAGAAGTTTTGCGTACATTATTGTAAAACAAGGAATAGTATCTAAACTCAGCCAATTGTTCCTGGATATTACCGAATATTCAATCGAGGAAATAGTAAACAAAGAGGTAACTGAAGTATTTGGTATTTTAAGAATTCATCCTGATGTGAAAATTGGAAAGGTTAATGGAAAGTGCAACTGTTATATTTTTACCAAATCTCTTGACGTTAGGTTTGTAAGCATAAAAACCGTTGAAAAAGCAGATGAACGGATATTTATTATAAAAGAAAAAGATGATTCGAGGTTTGAAGATAGAAATATATATGTTGAACAGCTCCTCAAAGCGGAATACTCAGGTATTGCAGTATATAGCGTACCTGATCTTGTACTTATAAAAGCAAATCAAAAATTCCTTAGTTTCCTTGAACCCCCCTTTAATGAGTTAAGAAACAGTATAGGCAAAAGGGCATGGGAAATGATCCCGGATTTAGGAAATAGCACAGAAAAACAATTGTTACAGGAAATTGTTAATAAAGAAAATGTTTCTGTGTATAAAGAACTTGAATATAAAGGATTTCAAAGAGGTGTTACATATTGGGATTTAATTATTACTCCAATTATTAAAGATAACAGACCTAAGTATGTGCTTTTAAATTGCCTTGATGTCACTGACAGTATACTTAACAGAAAAGAGCTTGAAGAAAAAAATGAAATAATAAGAAGGCAGAAGGAGCAGCTTGAAATTATACTTGAAAGCATGTCAGATGGCATAATGGTCAAAGATAAGGATGGGAATACAGTGTTTGCCAATGCTGTAGCAAAGAAGGCAATGGGCAATATCTGGTCAGGCAATAAAAACTGGGAATCAAAGTTTGTTAATTCCTTTACAGAGCTGGATGGAACACTGATTTCATTGGACAAAATTCCTATGATTAGAGCACTAAAAGGTGAAATCGTTAAAAACTATCAGTTAAAGATGATAAATTCCGAGGAAGAATGCATTATTTCCATTAATGCAGCCCCTGTTTATCAAGGTGATGAATTGGTGATGGCAGTGACATGCAACCATGATATTACTGAGTCGGTCAAAAATCAGAGATTAATGAAAGAACGGGCTGAGCATCAAATGAGGATTGAAATGGAGAAGGAAAGAAATGAGGCGCTCAAAGAGGTCTTAAGAAAAGTAAAGTTTCAGGCAAGCCTTCTGAATCTATCTACAGAAGCAATCTTTGCATGGGAGTTGAACGGGGGAATCATCTATTGGAATAATGGAGCAGAAAAGATGTATGAATACACTTTATATGAAGCTATTGGTGCTGTCAGCCACGAGTTATTGAAAACCGTATGTTCGGCTGATTTAAACGTCATCAAGTCGTTTCTTGTAAATTCTGGGAGCTGGGAGGGTGTAGTTGAGCAAACTAGAAAAGACGGGAAAAAGATGATCATAGAAACCAGGAAACAGATAATAAATAATGAAATGGGACAGCTGATTGTATTGGAAACAAACCGGGATATTTCGGAGCGTATCGCAAAAGAAAAAGAAATAAGGAATCAGAAAGAGTACCTTGAAACGATAATAAACAGTGTGGATGAGGGACTCATGGTTATTAACAAGGAAGAAAATTTATCAATAATTAATAGCGCTGCTGAGAAGATGCTATTTAAGCCTCACAGATGCAAAAAAGGCTGGGATTGCCACAAGTTTTGGAAATGCATGGATGCTAACGGAGCAGAAATAAGACCGGAAAACTCACCACTGTTAAGAACCTTACGGGGAGAAAGTTTGCATAACTATATTATATCAATTCAACATTCGGACGGGATAGCATATTATAATCTCAACTCCAACCCTTTATATAGTGAAGAAGCGGATGTTTCGGAAGCTGTATTTTGTTTGTTTGACATAACCGAACAATTTAAAAATGAGAGGAAGATAAGAGAGCAGAAGGCAATTTTTGAGGCTGTTATTGAAAATATGCATGACGCTATTGGGGTATATGATATGGAGGGCAGAGCTATAATGTCAAATGCAGTAAACAGAAGCATGCATTCTGTAATAAGACCGGGGGCGGCATTGGAAAGCATATATCAGCAACAGCATTACTATGATATGGAAGACAACGTTATACCATTGGAACAGCACCCATTAAGACTGGTTTTCAAAGGTAAAAGAATACAGAATGAAAGAATGAAAGTAAAGGATTCCAACGGAAGGATTTTAGTTGTAGAGGTCAATGCAATCCCGATTCGTGATATAGAAAATGAAATGTCACTTGCAGTAATATGCCATCATGACATTTCCGATATAGTGGAGTACGAGGAAAAACTGAAACAACAATCCGAAACGCTTGAAAATGCTATGAAAACGAAGGATGAATTCATTTATCTTATAACCCATGAGTTTAAAACGCCTATGGCTGTTATCAATTCCGCACTGCAAGCAATAGATTTTATTTGCAAGGATGATGTTACAGAAAGGTTAGGCAAATTTTTAAATACTATCAAGGTAAACACAAACAGGCAACTTCGTTTAGTGAATAACCTTCTGGACATTACAAGGATAAGTTCAGGTTATATGAAGATTAACATCAGCAGTTTTGACATTGTTTATGTTACCCGGGCAATAATAAATTCAGTTGAAATATATTCAAAACAAAAATCCATTAGTTTGAATTTTAGTACCCGATTAATGAAAAAGGAAATATACATGGATGAAGAAAAATTTGAACGTATTATGATGAATTTGCTGTCTAATGCCTTGAAATTCACTCCGGCAGGTAAATCAATAACGGTGGGTCTTTCTATAAAAAAGGATAAAAAGCAAAACTACATTTGCATCAGTGTACAGGATGAGGGAATTGGGATACCGGAAGACAGGCAAAAAGTTATATTTGAACGTTTTGGACAGGCGGACACAAGCTTGTCGCGCAAGGCTGAAGGGACGGGGCTTGGGCTACATCTTGTAACTCTTATGGTCAACGCTATGGGTGGACAAATTTCTCTTGAGAGTGAAGTCAATAAAGGCAGCACGTTTACAATACTATTGCCTGACAATATGCCCGAGTACATAGATGAAGTATCTGCGGTAAAAGAAGAGGAGCATCAGTACGGAAGCGGTGATAATAGGATATTACAGGCAGTTTCAATTGAATTTAGTGATATATACATGGATTAGCTATTATTAAGCTCTTACAAGGATTGAAAATTATATTGAACCAAAGTATAATTAGCATGTGTATACAAGTAGAATTATCTAAGGTGGTTATAATGCAGAAAAACGACAATAAAGCGAAATACTATAAGTTAATGGAATATTTAAAGGATGAAATTCTCATGAGCAGAATCAAGCCGGGAGAACAAGTACCTTCTGAAAACAGTCTGGCCGAAGAATTTTTACTTAGCCGCCATACCGTCAGGAAGGCTATTTCCATGCTTGTAAATGAAGGCTATTTATATACTGAGCACGGTAAAGGGACTTATTGCACCGACTGGAACAGAAAGCGAACCAATTCAAAAAATATTGGGGTAATTACGACATATATTTCCGAATATATATTTCCTAAGGTAGTAACGGGTATTGAGCAAGTTTTGTCAGATAACGGCTACAGTATTTTCCTTAAGAATACCAACAATAATCCACTGAAGGAAGCATTATATCTTGAGGATTTGCTTGAGAATAATATTGCGGGACTTATTATTGAACCTTCAAAGAGTGCATTGTTTTCGAACAATCTGCAATATTTTAAAGCTCTTGATGGTCATAACATACCCTATGTTTTTATACATGGCTATCATCAAAAGCTTGAGGCAACTTCTTATGTGATGCTTGATGATGCAGCCGGTATGTATAAAGCGGTGGAATATCTTATAAAGCTGGGACACAAAAGAATTGCAGGGATTTTTAAAGGAGATGATATGCAGGGGCTGAACAGACACAAAGGATATGCACAGGCATTATTTGACGGACGCCTGTTATATAACCCTGATGATGTTGTCTGGTTTAGTACTGAAGATAAGGATACAAAGCCTACTGAAGTGATTAGACAGTTTATGGAGGAAAAGAGGGGAATTGATTCTGTTGTATGCTACAATGATGATATTGCATTCAGAGTGTTCGAACTGCTTACAGGGATGAGTATAAAAGTTCCTGAGGATATTTCGCTCATTGGGTTTGATGATTCGTATCTTTCAGCCAATTCTTCTGTAAAAATAACAAGCGTTAGTCACCCTAAGGAGAAATTAGGAGAAATTGCCGCACAAATACTTTTACAGATGTTAAAGGATTCAAATTATCTGAAAAATCCTATACAAAATGTTATTACACCCGGGCTGGTAATAAAAGAATCTTGTATTCAAAGATAGTGATAAGTGATAAGTGATAAGTGATAAGGGAACAAGTAATTGAGTTTACTGAATTAAGGGTTTACTAAATTTATATAGACCTATATGTATGTCACAACATGTACGCACAAGCATATCTGTTATGACATGCTGAAATTATAATTAAAGGGGATGAATTTTATGGTGAAAATGCTTATTGATGCAAATGTAAAAAAGGGAAAGATTAATAAAAATATTTACGGTCACTTTTCAGAACACCTTGGGAAATGCGTCTATGAGGGAATATGGGTTGGCAATGAATCACCCATCCCGAATACGTCAGGTATAAGAAACGATGTAATAGAAGCTTTAAAGAAAATTAAAGTTCCTGTGCTGCGTTGGCCGGGGGGATGTTTTGCCGACGAATATCATTGGAGGGACGGGATAGGTCCCTATGAAAGCAGAAAGAAAATGGTTAATACACACTGGGGACGTGTAACGGAAAATAATCATTTTGGTACTCATGAATTTTTTAAGCTTTGTGAGCTTATAGGGGCTGAACCTTATATATGCGGCAATCTTGGCAGTGGCACAGTGCAGGAAATGCAGGAATGGGTTGAATACATTACTTTTGACGGGGAGTCACCTCTTTCAAACCTAAGAAAACTCAATGGACAAGAGATGCCTTGGAGGCTCAAGTACTTTGGAATCGGAAATGAAAATTGGGGATTTGGCGGGTTCATGCGTCCAGAATATTACTCTGATTTGTATCGTAGGTATTCCTGCTATGTAAGAAATTTCGGAGGAAATGAAATCTTTAAAATTGCCTGCGGTCCAAGTGACCATGACTATAATTGGACTGAAGTACTCATGCGGGAGTGTGCTAAACATATGAACGGGTTAAGCCTTCACTATTATACTTTGCCAACCGGTGACTGGAGTAAAAAGGGTTCGGCAGTTGAATTTGGCGAAGATGAATGGTTTTCTACCCTTAAGAGAACTCTCTACATGGATGAACTAATTACAAAGCATGATGAAATCATGACAAAATATGATCCGGAGAAAAATATCGGGCTAATAGTAGACGAGTGGGGAACATGGTACGATGTTGAACCTGGCACTAATCCCGGCTTTTTGTATCAGCAAAATACAATCCGTGATGCACTTGTGGCAGGAATAAACCTGAACATTTTTAATAATCATTGCGACAGGGTTCAGATGACAAATATCGCTCAGCTGGCAAATGTACTTCAGACCCTGATTATTACTGAAGGTGACAGTATGATTTTGACTCCTACCTACTATGTGTTTGACATGTTCAAGGTTCATCAGGATGCAGATTTGGTAAAACTTGACTTTGTGGGTGAGGAATACCGTTACGGAAATGAAGCTATTCCCCAATTAAGTGCTTCAGCTTCAACTAAGGATAATGAACTGCATATATCACTATGCAACCTGAGCCACACAGACAGCCTTAATGTGGAATGCAATCTTACCGGAAAGAGTTTTACCAATGTATCAGGGACTTTATTATCATCTTCAGTAATGAATTCACATAATACATTTGAGAATCCTTCGGAAATAAAGCCAGAAGTTTTTAATGGAGCAGAGTTGCGAGATAATACACTGAACGTGACTCTACCCGCAATGTCGGTAGCCCTACTAAAACTATGAAGCAAGGGGACGGTTCTCTTGCTTCCTTCCCTAGTTGCAAAGCGGCAACAAAGCATCTATTGATCTATTGATCTATTGATCAATAGATCAATAGGTGGTATTCTGCTCAATAAAAAACTATTCACTAAAGCTCTAATTATGCTTGAAATTTTAATAGTATTAACAACTTTATATACTTTTTATTATTTGGTTATTAAAAAAGACAATGTAAATAGAATTAAAGCTGAATTGTCAAATGACTTTTATGAATATTTAGAATAGAATAGAATATAAATAACACTTATTGACTGGGCAAATCCATTTTATGCAGGACGGTAATAATTAAAAAGAGCATATTTGGATTTGCTTGATTTTATATATGGACTACATAAAGTAGGGGTATTATACGTAAAAAGAGAGCTCCTTTTTACGGTTTATTTGTAAACCAAACTCTTGCAAAATATTGATGACCTGTGTATTAACTTCAGCATCACTCTCACTGAGTTTTTCTGCTAAATACTTTGCCTTCAGCAGTAATGCGGTAATACTTTCGACTCTCACCAGTGTGAGAGTCGCCCCAGTAGGATTCAGTAAGTCTTTTTCTTTCCGGCCTTTGAAGAGTCGGGTATAAAGCATCTTGCCTATGTTATACAACCCATTGCTCTTTTCCTTCAGTTTTTTTGCTATTTCATATCGGTACATGCCTTCCTTTATTCCAATATGCTCAAGAAGGCAGAAAAAATAATTGACGAGCATAAGGAAAAGTAGTGCGGGGATATTCAAAGGATGAGAATACAAAAAGCAATTAGCGAGGGTAAAAATACTCTCGGATATATATGATCCACTATTCATGGAATTTTCATATGAGATATAGCTAATTTTGGATTAGTGATTTGAGTTTTCCCATTTTTTAATATAGTGCTAAATAGTCCGGCTTGGCTGTGGACATGAAATGCTACAGAATTCAACGCTAACCCAAGAGTTGGCAATACTCGTTCGCTTAGAAATTCCACGAACCACGTCCAACATAACATCCTTGTTATGTGGACGTTTTACGAACATCCTGTTCGTAATCGTGGAATTTCTAAACTCTCTTCGCATGCCAACTCT